>JAJZEG010000311.1 GCA_021828605.1 Pseudomonadota bacterium
AAAAGGCACGCTGCGCCAAGGCGAATGCGCGACCGCTGGGGCAACCTGCCGGTTGGACTAATCAATGACGGATCGGATTATATGAGCGACGATAAAGACCACGGCGTAAAAGATCACGGCGTAAAAGATCACGGCGAGATCGACCAGATCGAAAAGGATGGGGTCGAATCCAAAGGCCGCCTGACTCTGCGCCCCGCCAGCCGCACCGAAGTCGGCCGCACGGTCGATGCCGGATCGGTGCGCCAGAGCTTCAGCCATGGCCGCTCCAAAGTGGTGCAGGTCGAAGTGCGCAAAAAACGCGGTCTCGGCGCCGTCGCCGATTCCGATCCGGTGCGCCCATCATCCAGCCCGCCCCCCGATCATGGGCCCAGCCCCACCCGCAGCGCAACCACCGGTGCCGCGCGCAGCGCCAGCCCGATGCCGCGCAGCCTGACCGACACCGAACTCGCCGCCCGCCAGCGCGCTCTGGTCGAGCAGCGTGAGGTCGCCAAACGCGATGCCGAGCGCCGCGAGCAGGAAAAAATGTCGATCCTGTCCGCCGCCGAAGCCGCGCGCCGCAAGGCCGAGGACGAAGCCCGCCTCGCCGCCCAGGCCGCCAGCGCCGAAGCCGACGCCGCGCGCGCCCAAGCCGAAATCGAAGCCCAAGCCCTGACCGACTCCCTGACCGACTCCTTGACCGACTCTTCGTCCGATTCCTCGTCCGATGCCACGACCGACGCGGTTACCGGTGAAGCCCGGAACGCCACCGGCGCTCAGCACCAGGCCACCGATGCCAGCGCCCATCCAGGCCTCCCCGATGAGCGCAGCGCCGCCAATGCGCTGGTCGATAATGTCGCGCCCCTGCAACCGGCCAACCGGGTACCCCCCGCCGCCCCGCCGCAAGCCCGCGCCAATAACGACCGGACCAATAACGACCGGCCCCCGTTCAATCGCGCCTCTGATCGCCCGTCGGACCGTAACGCACCCAACCGCGCCGGGCCCTATGCCGGCCCCCGGCCCGCCCCTGGCCGCGATGATGCGCGTCCCGGCCCGCGCCGCGATGGCCCGACCACCGGTTCCGGCCCCAATAACGGCGCCAACACCGCCCCAGGCCGCCGCCCCGCCACGCCCGGCAGCGCGCCACCCGCCTCGGAAACATTGCGTCTCAAGCCCGGCGGTCGCCCCGCCGGTCGCGACGATGACGATGAAGCCCCCCGCACCGCACGTCGTCCCGGCGGCGGCGGCGGCGCGACACCGGCGCGCAAGCCGGTGGCCCCGGTCGCGAAAAAACTCCCCGATAATCGCCGCAGTGGCCGGATCGACGTGCAAGCCGCCCTCGAAGGCGAGGATGAACGCGTCCGCTCGCTCGCCTCGGTGCGCCGCCAGCGCGAGCGCGAACGCCGTCAGGCCGAACTCGAACTGCTCCGCTCGGACCAGGTCCGGGTGGTGCGCGAGGTCATCCTGCCCGACACCATCACCGTCCAGGAACTCGCCAACCGCATGGCCGCGCGCGTGCCAGACGTGGTCAAAGCCCTGATGAAACTCGGCGTGATGGCCGCGGGCACCCAAGCCATCGATGCCGACACCGCCGAGCTGGTGATCAACGAATTCGGCCATCGCGCCCGCCGGGTCTCGGAAAACGACGTGGAAATCGGCCTTTCCGGCGAGACCGACCGCGCGCAGGACATGCAGTCCCGCCCGCCGGTGGTCACCGTCATGGGCCATGTCGATCACGGCAAAACCAGCCTGCTCGATGCGCTGCGCACCAGCACCGTCGCGGCCAGCGAGGCGGGCGGCATCACCCAGCATATCGGCGCCTATCAAGTCACCCTGCCGGAAGGCGGGCGCATCACCTATATCGACACGCCCGGCCACGAAGCCTTCACCGCGATGCGCGCACGCGGCGCCAGCGTCACCGACATCGTGGTGCTGGTCGTCGCCGCCGATGACGGGGTGATGCCGCAAACCATCGAGGCGATTAAACACGCCAAAGCCTCCGGCGCGCCGATCATTGTCGCGATCAATAAAATGGACAAGCACGATGCCAACCCCGAGCGGGTCCGCAACGAGCTGCTCCAGCACGAAATCGTGGTCGAATCGATGGGCGGCGAGACCCAGGATGTCGAAGTCTCCGCCCTCAAGCGCACCGGGCTCGATGCGTTGCAGGAAGCGATTTTGCTGCAAGCCGAAATCCTCGATTTGCGCGCCAACCCGGACCGTCCGGCGGAAGGCACGGTGATCGAAGCCCGCCTGGATCGCGGACGCGGCCCGGTGGCCACCGTTCTGGTGCAAAAAGGCACGCTGCGCCAAGGCGATATCGTGGTCGCGGGCGGTGAATCCGGCCGGGTCCGCGCGATGCTCGATGATCGCGGCCGCACCATCACCGAAGCAGGCCCAGCCATGCCGGTCGAAGTGCTCGGCATGTCGGGCGTGCCCTCGGCGGGCGAAGTCATCGTCGTGGTCGAAAATGAAAGCCGCGCGCGCGAAATCGCCGAGTTCCGCCAACGGCGCGAGCGTGATCGCAGTGCCGCCGCCAGCGGCGCCGCCCGTGGCACGCTCGATCAAATGCTCGCCCGAATTCAGGCTGGCGTGCAAAAAGAAGTCGCCGTGGTGATCAAGGCCGATGTGCAAGGCAGCGCCGAAGCGATCCAGGCGGTGGTGGAAAAACTCGGCAATGAGGAAGTCCGCGCCCGCGCGTTGCTCGCTGGCGTCGGCCAAATCACCGAGAGCGATATCCAGCTCGCCCGCGCCTCGGATGCTCTGGTGATCGGCTTTAATGTCCGCGCCAACGCCCAGGCCCGCCAACTCGCCACCCGCGATGGCGTCGATGTCCGCTATTACTCCATCATCTATGAAGTCGCCGACGACATCGAAAAACTGGTCAAAGGCAAGCTCGCCCCGGTGCATCGCGAAAAGTTCCTGGGCTATGCGGAAATCCGCCAGGTGTTCAACATCACCAAGGTCGGCAAGGTCGCGGGCTGTTACATCACCGAAGGTCTGGTCAAGCGCGGTGCTGGCGTCCGCCTGCTGCGCGACAGCGTGGTGGTGCATCAGGGCGATTTGTCGCAACTCAAGCGCTTCAAGGACGATGTCAAGGAAGTCGCGCGCGGCTACGAATGTGGCCTGTCCTTTGCGGGCTTCAATGATTTACGCGAAGGCGATGTGGTCGAATGCTACGAAACCGAAATCGTCCCGGCATAGCGGCGGGCGAGCCGAGCCAGCGCCAAAGGCGGGTGGCGGAGGAGGTTCGCCACCGGCTTGCCGATGTGTTGCGTCGCACCGATTTCCGTGACCCGGCTTTGCTGGGCATGGAAATCACCGTGGCCGAAGTGCGGATCAGCCCGGACCTGAAACACGCCACTATTTTCGCCTCCCTCCTCGGCGGCGGCGACATCACGCCGCTTCTGCCCGCCCTCAAGCGCGCGAGCCCATTTTTGCGCGGTGAAGTCGGGCGCGGCCTGCGCCTGCGGGTGATCCCTGATTTGCATTTCCAACCCGACGCCGCGCTCGATGAAGCGACCCGGATCAATAAACTGCTCAACACCCCGCAGGTCCGCCGCGATCTTGACCCGTAAGCGCCGATGACCGATCCGCGCATCACCACCCTCGATCTGGCCGACGATACTAACGGCATCGCCCGCGCCTGCGCCTTGCTCCGCGCGGGCGAACTCGTCGCCTTCGCCACCGAAACCGTCTATGGGCTGGGTGCGGACGCCACCAACCCGGACGCCGTCGCCGCGATTTACACCGCCAAATCCCGCCCGCATTTCAACCCGCTGATTTGCCATTTCCCGAATGCTGACGCCGCCTTCGCTGATGTCATCGCCGATGCCCGCGCCATTCTGCTCGCCCGCCATTTCTGGCCCGGCCCGCTAACCCTGGTGCTCCCGCACCGCCCCACATCCCCCATTTCCGCCGCCGCCACCGCCGCTCTCGACTCACTCGCCGTGCGCGTCCCCGCCCACCCGATCGCGCAAATCCTGCTCCAGCAGGTCGCCCGCCCGATTGCCGCCCCGTCGGCCAACCGCTCAGGCCGGATCAGCCCGACCAGCCCCGCCGATGTCCATGCCGAACTCGATGGCCGCATCGCCGCCATTCTCCATTCCGGCCCCAGCATTGTCGGCCTCGAATCCACCGTGCTCGACCTGTCGCACCCGCACGCAATTCCGCGCCTGCTCCGCCCCGGCGCGATCACCCAAGCCGCCATCGAAGCCCTGATCGGCCCGATCAGCCTGATTTTCGCTCCATCCCCATCCCAAACCTCTCCCATTCTGCGCAGTCCGGGCCTGCTCGCCTCCCACTACGCCCCCACCCTCCCGGTCCGCCTGAACGCCACCGACATCGCCTGCCACGAAGCCCTGCTCGCCTTCGGCGCCAACCCACCCCACGCTGCACTCACCCTCAACCTCTCCCCCACCGCCAACCTGCACGAAGCCGCCAGCAACCTATTCAACCACCTCCGCCGCCTCGACCACGACGCCCCACCCCAAGGCCTCACCGCCATCGCCGTCAGCCCAATCCCCCGCCACGACATCGGCACCGCCATCAACGACCGCCTCTCCCGCGCCGCCGCCCCGCGCCAGTAACCACCGAAGCACGAACACCCGACCTAACCTGAATAACAACAGGACGATATTAAAATTCTTGCCTGATTTGTCTGCCTGCATTAACAACGCAGAGATGCCCCTTAACTACGAAAGCCTTGTCGACGCGACCATAATCGCCGTCATAAATAAACTCCCTGACTTAAACTCCACCAAACTCAGTCCTGAATATAATTATAATTCGTTGCCGTTATGCGTGATTGACGCCGTCTTTTCGATTGGTGTCCGGTACGGCACTGTCAGAAATGTTGTCAATGCGTGGTGCATGTCGCAGAATCCCGAATGGGTAAAATACTGGGATAATAATGCAGCTAGCTACTCAATGTCTGATTTCATTAAAATTCTTGTGGACGTTCCGCATAAGGAACGATCAAAACGTTTTTTTGGGGGGAATATCCAGCGCACTTCTACAAAAAAGGGCATACTTAAGACCGATGCCGTCTTATGTTATGCGCGCTGTCTTCAGAACGCTGGCATCGAAGATTTTTGTGCCATGCGAGATCCCGAGAAAGCGTTAAAAGCTCGGGAAGAAACAAAGAAGGTGCCAGGCCATCGTAGTGGCATTTCATTTGATTATTTACAAATGCTTTCAGGTGACGACAATTATGTGAAAGCTGATCGCATGATTAAGCGCTTTATCGCAGAGGCCGCTCAAGTCGATTACGCAACAATTGATGTTGTCACAACCCAAAATACAATCAAAGGCGCGTCAGCAAAATTGTCGGAAAAATATGAGCATGTTACGCCGCGCCTGCTTGATCACACTATCTGGACGTATCAGCGAAACCAGCATAGGCAACACCGCATCACAGCCAAGAAGCGCGGAATGGTCGGTCAAAACTGAAGCGCCTGATCGTTGGCCAGATTGCAACAATCACTATTGATCTCCAATTTATTTGCTTTAATCTGTCCTCCTTAAGTGTCCATTTTGTATCTGAAATCCACGGATTTCAGATACGGGACACTCGACACTAACGACTATTTTAATTAAGTTATCGGATAATGTAATTTAAATAGAGGTTAAATGCGATGACGAGCTCATCAGTTAATGACTTTCTCGGTCTCTTGTTCTGGATCGCGCTGCCACTGTTTGTGCCGTTAATATTAGTGATCTTTGCGCGCCCGTTTGTCATCAGCGAAATGCGCCGCAGCGCAGCCAAACGTGACGCATGGGAAGCGGAGCATCCGATCCGTGCCGCCGTTCAAAATTTTGCGAATAGTAACTTTGCGAACACGCGTTGGTTACCACCAGCCAATGGGTCAGATCTGAGTTTCCAGTTCACCGCCTGGACTGTCTCAATCACCTGTGCGCTGGGGGGCGTGCTGCTGATATTCCTGAGTGGCAAATTTTAACTGTTCTGACGCGCCTTCGGCCTTAATTCCCTATCACCCAGATATTTGCTCATAATAACACTTCGGTAGGTCTTATTTTCCCATTGCGCTTGTTCAACAATGCGATATCCTTGACGCCGATACCAATCAATTAAATGATCAGCACCTTCTGACGTATCGAGCGCCAATTCCGAGGCCCCCCATCGTTCGGCCATTTGCTCCGATTCCCGCAGCAAGAGCAATCCAACGCCACGCCGCTGATAATCAGGATGGACGCCAAATTGACCCAGCACCGCGACATCGGGCCGCTGATACAAGGGCGTTCCGGGCCAGCACCGGCCTGGGGCCATAAAGGTCAATGTGCCGATAAGTCTGTCAGCGTCCGTTGCCACAATGCAATCCCCACGGGCAATACGGTCGCGCGTGACCGCCTCGCTTTGATCGACGGCGGTATAATTAAAACCAAGCTGACCCAAAATAGCATAAGCGGCATGGAGCAATGCGGTCAGTTCACCGATTGAATCAGCCGCCTCAAGACGTCGAATAATCATCCAAAACGGCTTTCCAAACCAATTGGTTTCATAACCATGCCAAATCAGCCCCCTACTCCGGCTCAAGCACCACCCCGGTCCCATAAGCGGTAATCTCGGTCATACTACCCATCAGTTCACAAGCATCAAACCGCATCGACAACACCGCATCACACCCAAGCTGCTCAGCATGCTCGGTCAAAACCTGAAGCGCCTGATCGCGCGCCAGATTGGTCATTTTAATAAAGCCGCCCTGGCTTCCGCCAAATAACGACCGCACCACCGCACCAATCAACCCAAAAATACTCCGCGACCGAACCGCAGTACCATAGACCGCACCCACAACATGCTTGATTTCCCGATGTTTAATCTCATGCGTGGTCACAATAATCATCGCCAATCTCCAATCTGCTACCAAACAATTTAATGCTCACCGAACAATGCCTCCCCCTTATCTGTCAACCAACACTACCGGCAACCATCCGAATTAACGCTAAAAGCCGACCACCCGACACCCACCCAAACTTTCCCCTTTCGCACCCACCTGCTCCTATGCCATAAACTAACACCATGTCAGAAACCCTCTCTCCTGCCGCGCGCCTGACCGGCATCATTACCACCCTCAAACGCACCATCCGCGGTGTCGGCAATGAGGCGCGCGTTGCTGTACCGCTCCTCGACGCAATCCAAGCCCGCCTAAACCGCCTTTTACACCGCTTTCATTCGCTTCTGCTCCGCCCACCTGCTACACAAAGCGCCTCAACGCTCGCCACCGCAGCACAACGCCTAAGCGCGCTAAGCCGGGCAGGGGACCAGCCCGCCAACCCCGACGCACCAACCCCGGAACCCGCCACAAAAATCAAATTCCCCACGGGGGGATACTGGCTGGGCAAACTCATGCCCAGCATCCTGATCAACGCCTTGCGCTACGAGGTCGATCACTTCCTCGCCCAACCCGACACCATCGCTTTGGTCGGCCAAACCCCCCAACTCGCCGCCCAAGTCTTCCGCCCGCTTTGCCGTTTTTTCTCGCTCCCGATCCCGCTTTATCTGCAACTCCCACCCCGACCCCGCAAACCGCGCAAACCGCGCATGCGCAAACCCAAACCGCCCAAACCACCGAAACCCCCCGAACCCACCCTCCTCGACTATCTCCTCGCCAAATACCCAACCACCGAGGATCTCTACCCGCCCTACGACCCCAATTATCTCGGCCAAATTCGAAAACTCTTTTCACGCTAATTAAAAACCCACGCCTTAATCGTTACGATACCGCAATAATTAACACAAACAGCCCGGCAAACTCAGTCCCATACACAACGTCATTCCTGCTCGGACGCCTGCGCAATCAGCGCCAACAACACCGCGCCATATCGCTCGATTTTACTCGCCCCCATCCCCGGAATCGCCACCAAATCGCTTTTGCGCCGCGGTCGACCATTCGCCAGCGCCACCAGGGTACTATCGTGAAAAATAACATAGGCCGGCACCCCCTGTTCGCTCGCCAATTGCTTGCGCAACCCGCGCAGGCTCTCAAACACCGAAACCGCCTCCGGCCCCACCGATACCGCTCGCGCCGCCTTAGCACTCACCCGCGAGGGCGCCTTGCCCGCCTTCATCCGCTCGCCATCCATATCACGGCGAAACGCAATACTCTCCTGACCCCGCAAAATCGGCCCCGAACGCTCCGTGGTCACCAAAGCGCCATACGCCTCATGATCAACGCTCAGTATCCCATGCACCACCAATTGCCGAAACACCGAGCCCCAGCCTTTGCGATCAAGCTCCGCCCCCACCCCAAATGTTGGCAACGCATCATGGCCGAACCGGGTAATTTTCTCGGTCCGCACGCCAAGCAGCACATCGGTCAAATGACCCACGCCAAATCGCTGCCCGGTGCGATGCACCGCCGACAGCGCCTTGCGCGCCGCCATGGTGCCATCCCAGGTTTCCACCGGCTGCGCACAATTATCACAATGCCCGCACGGCCCTGCATAAGTCTCGCCAAAATGCGCCAAAATCACCTGACGCCGACAGCCCGCCGTCTCACAAACCCCGAGCAACGCATCAAGCTTGCCCCGCTCAACCCGCTTGACCGGCTCAGGCGCGTTCCCTTGATCAATCATGCGTCTGCGCAGCACCACATCCTGCATGCCATAAAGCAGAAAAGTTTCCGCATCGTTACCATCCCGCCCCGCCCGCCCGGTCTCCTGATAATAAGCCTCCAGGCTCGAGGGCAAATCCAAATGCGCGACAAACCGCACATCCGGCTTATCGATCCCCATGCCGAACGCAATCGTCGCCACCAGCACCAATCCCGCACCGGTCAAATCATCCGCCAAAAACGCGTCCTGATTGCGCGCCCGCACCGCCGCATCCAACCCGGCATGGTAGGGCAGCGCATTAATCCCATGATCCTGCAACCAGGCAGCGGTTTCATCCACCGTCGCCCGGCTCAAACAATAAACAATGCCGCTAGCCCCGGCATGACGTCGCAAAAACCCCAGCAACTGCCGCTTCGGTTCCGATTTCGGCACAATCGCATAGGTAATATTGGGCCGATCAAAACTCGACACGAACAAGCGCGCCTCACTCAACCCCAAACGCTGCGCAATATCGGTGCGGGTCTGCGGGTCCGCCGTCGCCGTCAAGGCAATTCGCGGCACCCCCGGATAGCGCCCGCGCAAACTGGCCAGTTGCAAATATTCCGGGCGAAAATCATGCCCCCATTGGCTCACGCAATGCGCCTCATCGATGGCAAACAACGCGACCCGCACCTCATCCAGCAAAGCCAGAAAATCATCCGACATCAGCCGTTCCGGGGCGACATACAACAAATCAAGCTCGCCCGCGCGCAACGCCCGCCGCACCGCCGATTGCTCGCCCCCGCTCACGCTCGAATTCAACGCCGCCGCGCGTACCCCGAGCTGGCGCAGCGCCTCAACCTGATTGCGCATCAGCGCGATCAACGGCGAAATCACCACCCCCACCCCCGGACGACACAAAGCCGGCAGTTGATAGCACAGCGACTTGCCGCCGCCGGTCGGCATCAACACCAGCGCATCACCGCCGGTAATCACCTGATCGATAATCTCGCTCTGCTCACCGCGAAACGCCGAATGCCCAAATATCCGGCGCAACAAGGCCAGCGGTTCGGGGGATGCGTCCGGGTCAGTGAGGGATTGCGGCAGGCTCAGCACGCTCAGTCTTTAGGCGCCCCCGCCGCGTCGCAGCAAGCGTGATGCTCAAACCAGGCGCGCGGATAAAAATCGAGCATCAACCCATGCTGATCCCGATCAAGCCGCTTGCCCTGCCGCGTGGGATACGGAAAAAGCCGTGTAATCGTGCCTGCGCCGAATTGATCGGTCAATTTTTGCGCCACATCGCCGCGCACCGTCACCCCGATGCCAATATTGGTCTCGCCTCGGCTCGCCCCCAACCAGCCGCCGAACCGCGTCCAATTCGAGGTCGGATTGCCGTGCGGCGGACCAAAGGCTGGCGACAAACAATGATCCTTGATCGCCGTCGCCGGGTCGATTTGCTTGCTGTTGCGCGCCAGCAAACACCGCGCGGCACCGCGCAACGCCCGCTCCTGTGTTTGCTCAAACTTCAACAGCATCGCGGCAACACTCACCCGAACCGGCGCTGCTTTCAAATGTGCGGAGCGGACAAAAACGCGCAGCCCGCCCGCTTGTGTCGCCTGCCAACCCGCAGCAAGCAGAGCCTTGCCCCAAAGACGCTGATAGCCGGGCCTTACAATCACCTCATTCAAACCAACCGCCTGGGCAAATCCATCAAACTGCTCGGTAAAATCAGGCCCAACCCGATTCCCCGCCAGCATTTGCACCGCCGGCCACTGATCCAGCGGGGCCGGGACGAAATTGCCATAGCCATTCATCATGCGAAAATTCCCGCCGGTTTTCGCCTGCCAAAACATCGGCGCGCCATGCGAAAAACCAAACGGCAAAATCAAAACCAACTGATCGCGCCCAATGATTTTCCGATAGGCGCTGGTATCGAACAATCGCGCCGGCGGCACGACGCCCCGCCACCAGCCCAGCTGCCCGCCATGCGCCCGCGTGGAGGGCAGCGTCATCACCAAACTCAACGCCACCAATCCGGCGCGCACCCCCCAGGATCCCGTAGCGCGGTCCAGCCAGATCGCGATCACCCCCGCCATGCCGATCAGTGCAAAAATCATCAACCGGCTCGGCAGGGCATTATTCATCAACGGCAACCGCTCAATAAAACGCCAGGGCATCGGCAGAGTGGCAACACCGAACACATGCAAAATCGGCCCGAACGACAACACCAACCCGCTCGCCATCAACGCCAAAAACGGCCATGCCGTCCGCTCACGGCGCAGTTGCCAGCTGGCGATCCCCAGCATAATCAACAAAGGCGCGCCAATATACCCATCGCATTCGCTCCAATTACCATTGAAGCGAATAGCAATAGGCTGGGCCGCCTGACCGCCGAGCCAGGTGACGGGCGTCGGCACCACCAGATTCCCTAAATCCGTGACCCAGGCACTGCCCATTTGCAACGTGGCAGGCGCCGCCCCATGCCGATTAAAAAACGCCATAATGAACGGGCTGACCACCACGCTTACCACGCCGTAGGCCAGAGCGATTTCAATCAACAAATGATCCCGGCGCCACCGCCAAAATCGCCGCCACCCGTCCGGTTCAGCGAGCAGCACCGCAAGCGCAAAAATCCCGATAAACAACGCCTCGGTCACGAAACCTTCCAACGAGGTCAAAAACTCCGCCGTCAACACGCAAGCCAGTATCACCATAAACCGACCCGCCGAAATCGCCCGCCGTGACCGCCGCCGCACCAGCAAAAACCCGAGCGGCAAAAATGCGACGAAACTGACCTGCAAATGCCCTAACAATTGCGCAAAAACATACGTGGAAAACCCGATGACCCAGCCCGCGATCACCGCCGTCAGCCAACGATCACTCACCTCACGCGCCAGCATAAATCCGCTGATCGCCGCAAAGGCCGGCACCAACATCGAGATGATATTAAACGCCACCACCGGCCCCACCCCAGCGGTAAGCGGCCAGGCCAACAACGCTAACAACGGCGTCGTGGTCGCTTGGGTGATATTCAACCCCGCCGGCGCCCAGGCTTCGCGCAAAATCAACGGCGATTGCCCATGCGCAATCGCCCAGGGCAGCATCCGAAACATCCAAACATACAAGGAAGGGTCGGTGCCATCGCCGAGATAGCCGGACCCATTGAATAAATAACTATGCACCAACAAAACCAACGAAGCCGCGCCATAAATCCCAAACGCGGCCAGCCACCATACCCCTGCTCGCTTGCTCATCACCTCACCGCCCGACCGGCGGTGGACGCTGACCCAAATAAGCAAGCAGGCGCGCTTCCCGCCGCCCCCGCGTCACCGTGTCCAAAATAATACCCGTGGTCAAACTCAATGCGCCCACCAGCACAATTCCCGTCGCCAACACCGCCGTCGGCAAGCGCGGCACCAACCCGGTCGCTAAATAGGTTCGCAGCACCGGCACCACCAGCACGCCAGCCAGCACCAGAGCCACCAGCGCAAAACTGCCAAAAAACGCCAAAGGACGCTCATGACGCAGCAACCGCACAATCAGCCGCAAAATCCGCCACCCATCGCGATAGGTGCGCAGCTTGCTCTCCGAGCCCGGCGGGCGTGGTGCATAGGCGCCCTCGAGA
>JAJZEG010000228.1 GCA_021828605.1 Pseudomonadota bacterium
TCACTGCTGCGCTGGTCGTGGCCGCAATAAACCGTCAAATGCGGTGGAATGGTTTCAACCCAGCGTAACAGGCGTTCTGGCCGCCCGCCGCCGGTGAGCCGTCCGGTGGTTTCGCCATATAAGGCGCGGGCGGCCAAAGGCTCGGGCTGTTTGCTTGGAAAATCCGGTGAGGGTGCCAGCAACATCGCCGGATGAAACCCGCCATGAACACAGACGATATGTTTTGAAATCAGCCAAACCGGTGCGGTGATAATCGCGCGATAGGTGCGCTCCGCCAAGGCGGCGTCAAGCTGGGCCAGGGTTGCAGCCAGGCCAGGGCCGCGCACCACCCGGTCGCCGCGCAGAGCGCGGGCCAATTTGAAATCATGATTGCCCAGCACGAACAGCCCATCGCCCCTGGCGATCCGGTCCAGCATCAAGGACAGCACCCCGGCGCTGTCGGGTCCATCATCGACCAAATCGCCAAGCTGGATCACGAACCGGTCGGTGGCACAGGCTGCGGCGAAGCCGCGAATATCGCCATGCACATCGCCAATGATCCGCAAATCCCGATCAACCGGCATATGCGGCGTGGTGTCAGGCACGGGCGGTGATTTCAGCACGCAAGGCCGCTTGATGCTGACGGTCGAGCGGAAAACGCCACATAATGGTTGCTGCGATAATTTTTAACGCCGCCGGGATCATACAATACATCACCAATAAGGCGCCGATGGCGATTGCACTATTAGGACCGTTGGCTGAAAATCCGAATGCCTGCAACACCGCAAAACCGATGCCTGGTGCGAGGGAGTTCCCCGCTTTTTGCGCCATGGTTGCTGCGGCAAAATACAGTCCCGCGCGCTGTTCGCCTGATTGGGCTTCATCAACATCGACAACATCGGCCTGAATCGCGGGCGGAATGGTAAAATCGGCTCCCAGCCCGGCGCCGGTAAACACGCTGATCACGGCGAACAACACCAGCGCATCGGGTAAATGGCGAATGACCGGGACAAAAACAAACGCAACGCCCGAGACGGCCATAGCGATGGTCCAGGCAAAATGCTTGCTGCGCGCCTGCGCCAAACGCTGCCAGAGCGGCACCGAGATGATGGCTGCGGCAAAATAGACCAGCAAAATCGGCCCCGACGCCTTCGAGGCATGCAGCACCCGCGCGATCACCAATAAAAACATTGCGGCGGGCAAGCCATTGGCCAGCCCATTCACCGCCCAGGCCAAAATCAACCGTCGAAACGGCCGGTTTGCCCACACCACATGCAAAGCGGTTTTAATCCCGACCGGGGTTGCCGCGCGGCGGGGCAATCGGTCGGGCACATAGCGGAGGGCTGCGATAATCAGCGGCACGCTCATCGCCAGGGTGATAATTGCGAGTAAATGCACCTTGCCTGCATTGCTGGTGATGCCCAGAATGACCGGCGCTGCGGCTGAAATCAGAATCCCGACAATGGTGCCGCCTTCGCGCAGGCTGGTGATGCGCTGACGTTCGTCATAATTATCGGATAATTCAGCGCCCCACGCCCAATAGGGCAGGGACAAAGCGGTCCAAGACCAGGTTACCAGCCCGTAGGTAATGAACAACCACAGCGCGCCAGCGCCGTGCGGGGGGAAAAACAGGCCGATGGTGCCGACACCGGCAATCGGGATGGCGCAGGCGATGAACGGCTTGCGGCGGCCAAAGCGCGAGCGTGATAAATCGGATAATCGCCCGATGGTCGGGTCGATCAGAACATCGAAAATCCGCACGGCGCTGAGCACATAGCCAACCGTTGCCAGGCGAACGCCGATATCATGCGCCCAGAAATCGGGCAGGATAACCAGGAGCGGTAAGCCAAGCATGGCCAAAGGCAAGGCCGGGCCAGCATAAACCAACAGCAAGCGCAGCGGCAGCCGCGTTTGCACCCGCGCAACGGGTTGGTCCAATCAGGGCCGCGCGATCACGAATTGACCCACATCGGTCCAGCCTGCCCGAAAACCTGCTTCACAATAGGCCAAGTAAAACTCCCATAGCCGCTTGAAGCGTGTATCATATTGGCGGGAGAATTTGTTGATCACTGGCCAAGATTCCTGGAATTTTTTGCCCCAGCGCGCCAGAGTATCGGCATAATCGGCGCCAAACCAGAAACTATCGCGCAGTTGCAGCCCGGCCCGGGCGATTTCCGCGTGCAGGCGGGTCGGCGAGGGCAGCATGCCGCCGGGGAACACATAGCGTTGGATAAAATCGGCACTGGAGCGGTAATCATCGAAATAGCGATCCGCGATGGTGATGATTTGCAAGCCCGCCAAGCCGCTGGGGCGCAGCCGCTCGCGCAGGCAGTTGAAATAGGTCGGCCAATAAGATTCGCCCACCGCCTCGAACATTTCAATCGAGGCAATCCGGTCGAATTGCTGCGAAACATCGCGGTAATCGCGGAGTTCGAGCGAGACCCGATCCGCAAGGCCGGACTTGGCGATGCGCGCTTGGCCGAATTCCAACTGCTCGCGCGACAAAGTGATGCCGGTGACCTGCGCGCCGTAATCGCGCGCCGCAATTTCGGCGAAACTGCCCCAGCCACACCCGACTTCGAGCACGCTCATCCCCGGCTGCAAGTTCAACGCCTCACAAAGACGGTGGATTTTCGAGCGTTGCGCCGCCTCCAGATCGGGCGTGTCGCGATCAAACAAAGCCGCCGAATAGGTCATGGTGGCATCGAGCCATTCGGCGTAAAAATTATTACCCAAATCATAATGTTCGGCGATGTTACGCCGCGCCCCCTTGCGGGTGTTGGGGCGCAATTTATGGGCAATCGCACTCACCACGCGCGCCCATAATTTGCCGTGCAGCAACTCCTCCCACGCCGCCTCATTCACCGTGCCGAGGCGCAGCACTTCGATTAAATTAGGACTGTCCCAATCACCATCGAGATAGGCTTCGCTCAAACCGAGGCTGCCGCCAAACACTAATTTGGCAATCATGCGCGCATCGCGCACAATCAAGGTTGCCGCAGGCCCCGGCTCGGTTCCGGCAAAATGATGGACACTGCCATCCGGCAGCACCACCTCCATGGTTCCCGCCCGGATCAGCTTGGCGATGCTCAACCCCAAGCGCAGACGCCGGTCGCGCGGCAGGCTGGTCGAGGTAACCGTTGTCGCGTCAGTCATGAATGATCTCCAGGGACAACCGGCTTATGGCCGGTCGTTGGTTCACGGTGGAAAACAGCCCCGCGCACAAAAAGGCGCAGCGCCTGCCAATGGATCGCCGCAACCACCTTGAATGCCATCAGCGGCATTGCGGTGAGCTGGGATAGGAGCGAGGCATCACTGGCCGGACGTGCATCCAGCGCCATCACCACATTCAACCGTGGGGCGCCCGCGTGGTAGCGAATGCCCATACGAAAGTGACGGTTCGGGGGGCGAAAACGGATCGAATAGCCGCCTTCCATGTCAAAAAACGGCGAAACATGCATGGATTTCGCCGCTGATTGATTGATCACGCCTTCATGCGGCGCAACCGGAATGGCATAGATAACCTGATCGCCGAAGGTGTTTTTCACTTGATGCAGCACCGCACCAAGAGTTCCATCGGCAGTATAGCAAAAGTAAAAGGCAATCGGGTTGAACGCATACCCCAAGATACGGGGGATCCCCATGAAACGGATGCGCGCCGCAGATTTTTCGCATCCCCGCGCCGCTAAAATCGCCTCCGCCCAGGGGCGCAGCGGCGAACCATCGCGCGGCCCGTGATCGCGGTCATGCAGACTGATCAGCCCCGCTTGGTTATGGCGGAATATTTTGCTGCGCTTGGCAAAAAAATCGAGATCGTCGATATCAACCGCCAGCATCCAAATCCGATAGACAAACCGGTGGATGAATTTTTCAAACCTGACATGGCTGACCTTGCCGGCATAAATCAGCGGCGGCTCGATCAACGCCGCGTTGATCGGCAGAGACTTCATAATGCGCGCGCGTTTTTTTGCTTTTGCACCACACCGGGTCGATGATCCGCCGCTGGCCACGGCACGGTGATGCCGAGAGCACGGGCGATTTCAACCGCCGAGGCGATGCCATCTTCATGAAAACCCCAGCCGGTCCAAGCCCCGGCAAACCATAGCCGGTCCTTACCCTGAATGCTGCCCAACCGCTCCTGCGCGGCCATCGCTTGCGCATTAAATTGCGGATGCCGATAAGTTCGCTCCAGCAAAATTAACGCAGGGTTAGGCTCGATTGGCGGGTTCAGGCTGACCAGCAAAGGCTGCTTGGTTTTCATGCCCTGCAATAAATTCATCCAATAGGTCAGGCTGACGCCGCCGGATCGGTCCGCCATGCCACGGCTCAGATAATTCCACGATGACCACACCGCCCGGCGTTTGGGCATCAACGCCACGTCGCTATGCAGCACCGCGCGATTATCCTGAAATGTGATCGCGCCCAAAATGCTGCACTCCGCACCGCTCGGCGCTTCGATCATCGCGAGTGCGGCGTCGGCATGGCAGGCTAGCACCACCTGATCGAACCGCTCGCGGCCCGCATCGGTGATCACCGTGACGCCCTCGGCATCGCGCGAAACACCCCGCACCGGGCTGGCTGTGCGCACCCGCTCGCCCAAAGCCGCGCGCAATTTTTCGACATAGCGGCACGAGCCGCCGGTTACCGTGCGCCATTGGGGTCGGTCGGTGAGGGTCAGCAGCCCGTGATTGTGAAAAAACCGCACGAAATTGCGCACCGGAAAATCGCGCATCCCCTCGATTGAGGCGGACCAAATCGCCGCTCCCATGGGCAAAATATGATCCTCGGCAAAGCCCGGACCATAGCCGTTGCGGGTGATGTAATCGCCCAAACTTTCAATACTCCTGCTCGCAATCAGCGCGGGCGCTTCGCGGTTAAAGCGCAGAATATCGCGAACCATTTGAATAAAACGGGGCCGGAACAAATTGCGCTTTTGCGCAAACAGCTGGCGAAGACTGCCACCGCCATATTCCAGCGCACCCAAACCAATCGACACCCCGAACGACATATCGCTGTTATGGGTCGCGACCTTAAGGGCCGCGAACAAGCCTTCGAGATTAGGATAATTGCGATCATTGAGCACAATAAAACCGGTATCCACCGCAATATCGTGGCCATCGATGGTGACATGCTGGGTATCGGCATGGCCGCCGAGCCGGTCCTCGGCTTCGAATAAGGTGACGTCAAAATCATCGCGCGCCAGCCACGCCATCGACAGGCCGGCAATGCCCGCGCCAATCACCGCCAAACGTGGTTTTGCCTGGGTCATGCAGCAGTTTTTCCTAACACTTTGAACGCGGCGAGCGCGCGCTCCCGACCAAATTTCAAATCCACCAGCGGGCGCGGATAGTCCCGCCCGAGCGTGATGCCCGCATTGCGCAGCACCAGCTCCGGGGCTTCCCACGGCGCATGGATATGCGCATCGGTCAGCTGCGCGAGTTCGGGCACGAAGCGGCGAATATAGGCGCCGTCAGGATCGAATTTCCGACCCTGCAATATTGGATTGAAAATCCGAAAATACGGCGCTGCATCAGCCCCCGATCCCGCCACCCATTGCCATGACGCCGCGTTAGAGGCGTGATCGGCGTCAACCAACGTATCCCAAAACCACGCCGCCCCTGTTTGCCAGGGGATGAGCAAATGCTTGATCAAATAGGAAGCGACAATCATGCGCACCCGATTATGCAGCCAGCCCGTTTGCCAAAGTTGGCGCATGCCCGCATCGATAATCGGCACGCCGGTCATGCCGCGCTGCCAGGCGCTCAACTCATCCGGCGCATCACGCCAGGCGACACGGGCAAAGTCAGCGCGCATCGGCAGATCGGGCAGGGTTGGATGATGCCACAGCAAATAGGCGGCAAATTCGCGCCAGAGCAATTCCTTCAAATAGGTTTGTTTGCCCTCCGCGCGCGGTGTCGGCAGCGCATCCGCCGCTCGCCAGACCGCATCCACCGCAATCTCGCCCCAATGCAAATGCGGCGAGAGCATCGAGGTGCCGGCAATGCCCGGCAGGTTGCGGGTCACATCATACTGGTCCAGCCGCGCGGCGCCAAACGCCGCGAGCTGCGCCTGCGCGCCCGCCTCGCCCGGCACCCAGCTTGCCCGCAAGCCACCGGCCCAATCCGGGCGGTGCGGCAGCAAGCCCCAATCGGCGAGCCTATCGCTGTGAATAGTCGGCCCCGCTACCATCCGCTTGGGCGGCGCAATCGGCGGACGTGGCGAAAACAGCTCGAAACATTTCCGCGAAAACGGCGTATAGACCCCATACGCCCCGCCCGATTGGGTCAGCACCGATTCAGGCGCCAGCGCCAAAGCCGAGCGGTGCCGGTGAAACCCGATTCCCAACGCCTGTAACGACGCGGCGACCTCACGATCAATCGCGCGCAAATACGGCTCATGCGCGCGCCCGGCCTGCACCGAAGCCGCGCCAATCTCCTGGGCCAGAGCCGGAATAATCTGGCGCATATCGCCACGCCGCAGCACCAGCGCGCCCCCTCGCTCGGCAATCGCGGCACCCAATCGCTCCAGCGAATGATGCAGCCACCATAAGGACGCCCCACCCCAGTTGGCCGCCTCATCGAGCACATACACCAACACCACCGGCCCGGCGGCCAAGCCCGCATCGAGTGCCGGGTTATCGCTCAAGCGTAAATCATTGCGAAACCAAATTAAGGACGGGTTCATCAGGCGGCCTTTGCCGCGCGTGCGGCATCGGCCAGCGCAAAGGCGTGCAGCCGGTCGGCACCCAGTAAAAACACCTGACCGGCTCGGGGAAACAGGCTGCGAATCACCGGCGCCGACACATCCAGCCCGCCCGTATAGGCTCCGAAACTCGGCAAAATCACCCGCTGATGATCAACCACAAAACAAGGTCGGGTAATGCGCGCGGCACGGGTGATGATGCTGGCTTTGGGGTGAAAATGCCCGGAAAGCTCAAACTCAACCTCAACCGCGCTTTCGGCCACGACAGCCGCCTGATGGCGCAGCGCCACGGTCTCGATCATCAGCGCCGTGGGATTGCTCTCCGACGGATCGTGATTACCTGCGATCCAAATCACCCGATGCGACCGCTCCAACCGCTCCAGCCGGGCGGCATCCTCGGCCAGCATTCGGCTGCGGCCACGCGGATCGTGGAACGAATCGCCCAGCGCGATAATGGTTTCCGGCTGATAGCGACGCACCAACCAGCCCAGCCGATCCAGCGTGGTGCGGCTGTCATAAGGCGGCACGAATTGGCCTTGCTGTGCTTTGGCCGAGGCTTTTTCCAAATGCAGGTCGGCGACAATCAGGGTTTTTTGCGCCGGCCAAAAGATAATGCCGGCAGGATCGAGCATAAACCGGTGACCGGCGCGATGGATCGGGGCAGCATTCATGCTCTGCTCAATTTCACATCGCGCCCGACAATGCCAGACCCGGAAATTCGCCCGAGGGATCATCCAGGCAATCGGCGAGGAGTGCCGTGGTCTCGGCGAGCAACGCCTCCTCGGCGCTGAGCCCGGCGATCCGTTCGCGGCCGATTTCCAGCAGCACCGGCACCGCGAGCGGCGAGACGCGCGGCAAGGCCCGATGGGTAAGTCGCCCATCGATCCGCTCCAGCATGCCCGCGATCCGCGCCAGATCGACCAGCCCGTGAGCGGCATCGGCGCGAGTGGCGCGGAGCAGAATATGGTTGGGGTCATGTTTGCGCAGGACATCATAAATTAAATCGGTATTGATCGTGATCTGTCTACGGTTGCGCTCGCCGCTGAGATGCACCCGATCAATTAAACCGGCAATCACCGCGACCGCGCGAAAACTGCGCTTGAGCATCGCACTCTCGGCGAGCCATTCCTCCAAATCATCGCCGAGCATATCGCGCGCAAACAGTCGGGCAATATCGGTAACCGGCCTCGCACTCCAAATGCCCAACACATAATCGGTCGCGACAAACCCGAGCGGTTGATCGCCAAACCGCTCCATTCGCTTGGTCAGCAGCATGCCCAGCGCCTGATGCGCCTGACGCCCCTCAAAGCAATAGGCCACCAAATACCAGCGTCCGCCGCGCGGAAAG
Source organism: Pseudomonadota bacterium (assembly GCA_021828605.1). The sequence goes on from JAJZEG010000228.1 coordinate 8,030, forward strand.
GTTTCTACCAGCAGATCATCAATCCCCGGCAACGCCGAGCGCAGCCTTTGCAATTCCAGCCACGCCCGCACCGGCTCCGGTAAATCGTGCCATTGCGCGGGGTTCTGCAACAAGGCGCGGACCCGCTGCGCCAAATGCGTCGAAAGCGGCATCCGGCCGCCCATATAAGCCGGGATTTTCGGCTCACCGGCACCGCCATCGGTCGCGATCAGGGTGGTTTCGCGCAGCCCGACGAAGCGAAGCCGCCGTCCGGCAAATAAAAACGTATCGCCCGGGGCGAGCATCGAGGCGAAATATTCCTCAACCTCACCCAACATCGGCCCGCTGGCATGACCCAGACGCAATTTCAGCGTCGGCGCTTCGACAATCGTGCCAATATTCATCCGGCATTGCCGCACCACGCGCTGGTTCATCACCTGCACCCGCCCCGCCGCGTCGCGAAATAATTTGCGGTAGCGCTCATAGGCGGCAAGCGCGTAGCCGCCATTCTCGACATAAAGCAGCACATCGTCGAAATCGCTGCGCGGCAGCGCGGCATAAGGCTCCGCGCGGATGATTTCGGCGTATAAATCATCAGGGTGAAACGGCCCCGCGCAGGCGCAGCCCAGCACATGCTGCGCCAACACATCGAGCGCGCCGGGGGGCGGCGCATCGCCATCCAACTCGCCCAAAGCCGCACTCGCCATCGCCGCCACACATTCGAGCACCTCGAACCGATTGGCGGGCACCAACACCGCGTGCGAGGCTTCATCCAGCCGGTGATTGGCGCGGCCCAAACGCTGCATCAGCCGCGCAACCCCTTTCGGCGCGGCCACTTGGATCACCTGATCCACCCCGGCCCAATCAATGCCCAAATCCAGCGACGAGGTCGCGACCACTGCGCGCAGGCTGCCCTGCGCCATCGCCGCCTCAACCCGCCGCCGCTGCTCAATCGCGAGGCTGCCATGATGCAGGGCAATCGGAATGGTTTCGCCATTATGCCGCCACAGCGCTTCGAACATCAGCTCGGCCTGCGCACGAGTATTGACGAACACGATGGTCATGGCGGCGGATTTAATGCGCTCCAAAATCGCCTCCGCCGCCATCAAGCCCATATGGCCCGCCCAAGGCATGCGCGTCGGTGCGATCAGCATGTCAATCACCGGCGGCGCGCCCGGCGCGGCGGTGATCAGCCGGGTTTGCGCCCCCCGACCATCGGGCGAAATCCACCGCCGCATCGCCTCGGGATGGGCAATGGTGGCGGACAGGCCGATGCGCGCAGCATTTGGGGCCAAATTATTCAATCGGCTCAAACACAGCGCCAGCTGATCGCCGCGCTTGGTGCCCGCGAGCGCATGCACCTCATCGATGACAATCATCCGCAATTGCGCGAAATAATCAGCGGCCTCGGGCGCATAGAGCAGGAGCGAAAGGCTTTCGGGGGTGGTGAGCAGAATTTGCGGCGGACGTTCGCGCTGGCGGGCGCGGCGATTGGCGGGTGTGTCGCCGCTGCGGGTCTCAACCCGGATCGGCAAATTGAGCGCGTCGATCGGGGCCTGTAAATTGCGGGCAATATCGGTGGCCAGGGCTTTCAGCGGGCTGATATAGAGCGTGTGCAACGGGGCATCCGGCGCCTCGGCGAGCGCGATCAGGCTGGGCAGAAACCCGGCCAAGGTTTTGCCCGCGCCGGTCGGCGCAATCAGCAAAGCGTGCTCACCCGCTTGCGCTGCCGCCAAGGTTGCCAGCTGATGTGCGCGCACCTGCCAGCCGCGCGCGGCAAACCAGTCGGCAAAGCGGGAGGGGAGGAGACTCATCAACGGATGCATATTGGCAGGCTTTGCGAAACCCGCAATCCGACCCATCATAGGATGATGGCGCCGCACCCCTCGACTTGGCTGCAACCCCGCGCGGAGGGATTATTTTGCATCCCCGGCGGGTTCTATATTGATCCGCTGCGCGCGGTTGATCGCGCGGTGATCACCCATGGTCACGCCGATCACGCGCGCCCTGGCCATGCGCAGGTGCTGGCCAGCGCCGAAACCCTGGCGATCATGACAATCCGCATGGGTCCAGGTCGGGCGGGCCTCACCCAGCAAGCTGCCGCCATGGGCGAGACCATCCGAATTAACGATGTTTCACTCCGCCTAGTTCCAGCCGGTCATGTGCTCGGCTCGTGCCAGATTGTGCTTGATTATCAGGGCAGCCGGGCGGTGGTGTCGGGCGATTACAAACGCCAGCCCGACCCGACCTGTGCGGCGTTCGAGCCGGTGCGCTGTGATGTGTTTATCACCGAAGCGACCTTCGGCCTGCCGGTGTTTCATCATCCCGATGCCGGTGCGGAAATCGCCCGGCTGCTCGCCTCGCTCGCTTTGTTTCCCACCCGCGCCCATTTGATCGGCGCCTACGGGCTCGGCAAAACCCAAAGGCTGATCGCGCTGCTGCGGCAGGCTGGCTATGACGCGCCGATTTATTTGCACGGCGCGCTGGTCAAGCTCTGCGCGCTCTATGAGGAATGGGGGGTGAAATTAGGCGATTTGCGCCCGGCCACGGTTGCCGAGCGCGGTGCTTTGCACGGGGCGATTGTGCTCGCGCCACCCTCCGCCATCGCCGATCGCTGGGCGCGACGCCTCGATGATCCGGTGGTGGCGGCAGCGTCCGGTTGGATGGGGGTGCGCCAACGGGCCAAAGCCAGCCTGGTTGAATTGCCGCTGGTGATTTCCGATCACGCCGATTGGGCGGCAATCCTCGCCACCATTGCGCAAACCGAAGCGCCGGAAATTTGGGTCACTCACGGCGCCGAAGCGGCCTTGATCCACCAGCTGGGCACTCTCGGCCTGCGCGGTCGCGCGCTGGCATTGATCGGCTATGGCGATGATCGTGAGGAATCGTGAAGGATTTTGCGCATCTGCTCGAACGCCTGCTCTACACGCCGGGCCGTCATGCCAAACTGACCCTGCTGGCTGATTTTTTCACCCGCCAACCCGATCCTGAACGCGGCTTTGCCCTTGCCGCCATCGCGGGTGCGCTGGATTTTCCCGGTGCCAAACCGGCCATGCTGCGCGCGTTAGTGACCAGCCGGGTCGATCCGATCTTGTTCGCCTTGTCCTATGATTTTGTCGGGGATTTGGCCGAGACAATCGCGCTGATTTGGCCCACCCCCACCAGCCCCCCACAAACTAACGCACCGCTTGATTTGGTCGAGGTGGTCAGCCAACTGCGCAGTGCCCCCCGCGCGGCCCTCCCCGATTTGCTGGCAAGCTGGCTGGATCGGAGCGATCAATCAACCCGGATCGCGCTCCTCAAATTGCTCACCGGGGGCTTGCGGGTCGGCGCCTCGCTGCGCCTCGCCAAATTGGCGCTGGCCCAGCGTTTTTCGGTGGATATCGCCGATATCGAGGAAATCTGGCATGGTCTGACCCCGCCTTATCAGGCTTTATTCGACTGGCTCGAAGGGCGCAGTGCCCGGCCCGATCCGGGTGGGGCCCTGTTTCGCCCGCTGATGCTGGCCCAGCCGCTGGAAGCCAGTGACCGCGCGGATCTCGACTGGTCGGTCTATCGCGCGGAATGGAAATGGGATGGGATTCGCGTGCAACTCGCCGCCAGCCCCGCCGAGCGCCGACTTTATTCGCGCGGCGCTGATGATATTTCGGCGGGCTTTCCCGAAATCACCGAGGCGATGGGGTTTCACGCGGTGCTGGATGGTGAATTGCTGGTGATCCGCGACGGGGTGGTCGCCCCCTTCGCTGATTTGCAACAAAGGCTGAACCGCAAAACCGTCTCGGCCCGCCAGCGCGCCGCCAATCCGGTAATGGTGCGGCTGTATGATATGTTATTCGAGGGCGACGAGGATTTGCGCGCCCTGCCGTTCGATGCCAGGCGTGCCCGGCTCGAAGCCTGGTTCGCGCGTACCCAGCCACATTGCCTTGATGTATCGCCGCAAATCCCGTTTCGCACCGAGGCCGATTTAGCGATTTTGCGCGATAATGCTCGCGCCGATGGCATTGAAGGGCTGATGCTCAAGGCGCGTCAAAGCCCGTATGTCGGGGGTCGTCCCAAGGGGCTGTGGTGGAAATGGAAGCGCGATCCGCTCAGCCTGGACTGCGTGCTGATGTATGCCCAGCGCGGCCATGGTCGGCGCA
>JAJZEG010000166.1 GCA_021828605.1 Pseudomonadota bacterium
TGTGCTGATGGCGCGCAAAGCAAGCTTGCCGGTGGCCGCCCAACTCGACGCCCCGGCTCAGGCCGCCGCCGAATTCGCCTTTGCCAATCGGGTCGAGACCGGCGCTGGCACGATTACCCTCCCCTCGGTGCCCTGGCGGTTCTTACCGCTCGCGACCGAAGCCGGCGTCGCCGGGGTGCTGGGCGTGCAGCCGAGCGCACCGCTCAGCGAGCCGCTGGCCCAGGCGCTGAGCGCGCTGGCCGATCAATCGGCGATGGCCACCGAACGGCTACGCTTGGCCGCGCGCGCCGCCGAAGCCAATGCGCAAATCACCACCCAGAAACTGCGCACCGCTTTGCTCTCCTCGCTGTCGCATGATCTGCGCACCCCGCTCACCGCGATTCGCGGCGCCGCCGAAACCCTCGCGGTGCCCGGCCTGCCCGAGGTGACGCGCACCGATCTGCTCGCCAGCATCGTCCAGGATGTCGGCCGGATGACCCGGTTTCTGGCCAATATCACCGGCATGGCGCGGATCGAGACCGGCGAAATCATCGCCCGCCGCGAACCGGTTTTCCTGCCGGACCTGATCGAAGCCGCGGTCGCCCGGGTGCCGGACGCCTTCCACGCCGCGGTCAACCTTGCCCCGGATGCGCAGATGGTGCTGGCCGATCCGGCCTTGCTCGAACAGGTTGTGGTGAATTTGCTGGAAAATGCGGTCAAATATGCGCCGGATGGCTCATCGATCATCATTAGCGGGGTGATCGAGGCGAACCGGCTGGCGCTCTCGGTCGCCGATGAGGGGATTGGCATCGAGCCTGCCGATTTGCCGCATATTTTCGATAGTTTTTTTCGTGCCGCGCGGGGCGACCGGGTGGCGCCGGGCACGGGCTTGGGTCTTGCCATCGCGCAGGCCTTTATCGAGGCGATGGATGGCGAGATCACTGCGGCCAGCCCGCGCCCGGATCTGCCCAATGATGGTCTGCCGGGAACCATCGTGACGCTCCGGCTGCGGATCCCATGATGACGGGTCGTATTCTGGTGGTGGATGATGAGCCGCAAATCCACCGCTTCCTGAAACCGGCTTTGGAGGCGGTGGGCTATACCGCGTTGCGTGCCGCGACCGGGGCCGAAGCCTTGCGGCTGGCGGCGACGGCGGCGCCGGATCTGATTTTGCTTGATCTTGGCCTGCCGGACATCGACGGTCAGGAGGTGCTGACCCGGCTGCGCGCTTTCTGCGCCGCACCGATCATTGTGCTCTCGGCGCGCGAGCGTGAGGTTGAAAAAATTGCCGCTCTGGATGCCGGGGCGCATGATTATGTTGAAAAACCCTTCGCCTTGGGCGAACTGCTGGCGCGCATCCGCGCCGCTTTGCGCCTGCAAGCCCAGCCCAACCAATCAGCACCGGCTTTGACCCTGGATCGCCTAACCCTCGACCCGGAACGCCGCACAGCCCAGCTGATGACCGATCAAGGCCCAACCGATCTGGGCCTGACCCGGATTCAGTATAATTTGCTCGCTTTATTTATCCGTAACCAAGGGCGGGTGTTGACCCACCGGCAAATCCTGACCACTATTTGGGGCCCGGCGCATAGTGAAGATATTGCTTATCTGCGGATTTTCGTGAGCCAGCTTCGGCGAAAACTTGATCATTCCGGGTTTGCGCTGATTACCGAGCCTGGTATCGGCTACCGGATGGCCGAAGCGGGCGCGGTGCGAGGGTCGATTTAGGCATTAATGGGACATCAACGCTGCCGGTTGTCGCGCCTATTTTTCTCTGTCATAGCCGATAGCAGGCAAACAAGTGCCGCTGAATAATTAAGGGGAAACAGACTATGCCAAGCAATGCACCGATTGCGCGACCGCAAACTGGCGGCGCGGGGCCAACATCCAAGCAAATCACCAAAGTCGCTGTTGCCAGCATCGTCGGATCGGTGATTGAGCAATATGATTTTCTGGTCACCGGCATTATTGCGGCCACCATCTGGGGCGGCATTTTCTTCAAGCTCCCCGCACTGGCAGCCGTAGCCGCTGCGATTGGCATTTATGGCATCGGCATTATGATCCGGCCTGTCGGCGCCTATATTTTCGGCAACATCGCCGATCGCTCGGGTCGTAAAAACGCGATGGTTTATGCGCTGGTGCTGATGGGTGTCAGCACGCTGCTGATCGGCTTGACGCCCACCTATGATCAGATTGGGGTGGTCGCGCCGATCCTATTGATCGTGTTTCGGTTGGCGCAGGGGATCAGCTTTGGTGCGGAGTTCGGCACCGCCTCGACCTGGGTGGTTGAGCAGGCGGCGCAATCGAAATATCGCGGCTTTTGGGGCGCATGGGTGGGTTTTGCGATCCCGATTGGCTTGCTGCTCGGCTTTGGCTCGGTGATTTTCGTCAAATCGCTGATGAGCCATGCCGATTTTATCGCCTATGGCTGGCGCATTTTCTTTTTCATCGGCTTCGCGGTCGCGATTGTCGGCCTGATCATCCGGCTGCGCACCGAGGATAGTTTTCTGTTCGAGGGGCTGAAAGCCGAGCGCAAAGTGCTCGACTATCCGGCAGCGCGGGTTTGGCGCGAACTGCCGGGGCGGATTTTGCGCATGTCGCTGGTCAATGCCATGTTTAGCGGCGCGTTTTTCCTGAGTTTCGTGTTCGGCACCGGCTATATGAAAGTCGTCGGCTTCACCGGCGCGCAGGCCGAAGCGATTGGCTTGATCGCGGCGGCCTCGATGTTAGTGTTCATGATTATCGGCGCGTTTTTGGCCGATAAAATCAGCCGCCGCATCGTGCTGCTGATCGCCGCCGTGACGTTTCTGGTTTTCGCCATCCCGTATTTCTATCTGATCAACACGCATCAACTGGTGCTGGCCGCGATTGCCGAAATCATCGGCTTTGGCTTCGTGTTTGGCTTTGGCTATGGGGCGATCCCCGCCTTCTATACCGAGAATTTTCCAACGCGCTATCGCGCCTCCGGGGCGAGTGCGGGCTATCAGATCTCGCAAGTCTATGGCGGCGGTTTGATCCCGATCCTGGCGGGGTTGATTCTCAAAAGCGTTGGGATCAAGCACGCGTTTGTTTATATCGGCCTGCTGGTGATGGTCTATGCGCTGGCGGCGATTTGGGCGATCCTGACCACGCCTGAGACCAAGGGGATCGACCTCGCGGACTGACATCATGGACGGCATCGACGATGATGCCCTCTGGGACGTGGCGGTGATTGGCGGCGGTAACGCGGCGTTATGCGCGGCCATCACCGCCCGCGAGGCGGGTGCCAGCGTGGTGTTGCTCGAAGCAGCGCCACGCGCCTTTCGCGGCGGCAATTCCCGCCACACCCGCAATTTACGCGCGATGCACGATCAACCCGCCGGGGTTTTGGTGGAAACCTATGGCGAGGATGAATATTGGGACGATCTGCTGCGCGTCACGGGCGGGCAGACCGATGAGGCTTTGGCACGGATGACCATTCGCGCCTCGGCGGGTGCGCCGGGTTGGATGGCGGCGCGGGGTGTCGCGTTTCAACCCTCGCTGAGCGGCACGCTGAGCCTGGGGCGCACTAACGGGTTTTTTCTGGGCGGCGGCAAGGCGTTGGTGAATGCCTATTATGCGAAAGCGGAAAATCTGGGCGTGCGGATTTTATATGATACCGAGGTTGCCGGGGTCACGCTGGATGATGGGTTGGTTCGTGACCTGACGCTGATCAGCCGGGGATTTCCGGTGACGTTGCGCGCGCGCGCGGTGGTGGCGGCGAGCGGCGGGTTCCAGGCTAATACCGCCTGGATGCGGGAAAACTGGGGCGAGGCTGCTGATAATTTCATTATTCGCGGCACGCCTTATGCTCAGGGCACGGTTCTGCGCGATTTGCTCCGGCAGGGTGTCGCGCAGGTGGGCGACCCGACGCAATGCCATGCGGTGGCCATCGATGCCCGCGCACCGAAATTTGACGGGGGGATTGTGACCCGGCTCGATTGTGTGCCGTTTAGTATTGTGGTGGATCGGGATGGCCATCGGTTTTATGATGAAGGCGAGGATGTCTGGCCGAAACGCTATGCGATCTGGGGTCGGTTGGTGGCGCAGCGTCCCGGGCAGATCGCGTTTTCGATTATTGATACCAAAGCCGAATCGCTGTTCATGCCGTCGGTCTTTCCGGCGATCCGAGCGGGGACGATTGGCGAATTAGCGACAAAGCTGGGGCTTGATCCGCTGGGCCTTGAGGCGACGATCAAGGCGTTCAACGCCGCCGTGGTCCCCGGCGCGTTCGATGGCACCAGGCTGGACGGGTGCGCGACTGCGGGGTTGGAGCCGCCGAAAACCCACTGGGCGCGCACCATCGATACACCACCTTTCATTGGCTATCCGCTGCGTCCGGGCATCACCTTCACCTATTTGGGCGTGCGGGTGAATGAACGGGCCCAGGTGCTGATGGAGCATGGCCGGGCGGCGGCGAACCTATGGGCGAGCGGCGAGATCATGGCGGGCAATATTCTAGGGCGCGGTTATTTGGCCGGCTTTGGGATGACCATCGGGACGGTGTTTGGCCGGATTGCTGGCTTGGAGGCGGCACGCTATGCGCGAAACTGACGCGGCGATTTCAAGCGAAGCCAATCGGGTGATGGAAATTTGCAATGCCTGCCGCTATTGCGAGGGATATTGCGCGGTTTTTCCGGCAATGACCTTGCACCGCGCCTTCGCGCAGGCGGATTTGAACTATCTCGCGAATCTCTGCCATAATTGCAAAGCCTGTTATCAGGCCTGCCAATATGCGCCGCCGCATCCGTTCGGCGTGAATGTGCCGCAGACATTTTCGCTCCTGCGCGATCAAACCTACCGGCGCTATGCGTGGCCCGATCCGTTGGCCCACGCGTTTGAGCGCAACGGGGTGGTGGTTTCCCTGCTCACCGCCTTGACGGTGATCGTGGTGCTGGTGTTGACCGCCGCTTTGGCGGCGCCGGGTGCCTTTGCGCATGGGTGGACCGGCGCCGGGGCGTTTTACCGCGTCATCCCCTGGGCGGCGATGACCGGCGTGGCGCTGGTCACGCTTGGCTTCGCGGCGCTGGCGATGGCGGTGGGGGCTGCGCGGTTCTGGCGCGAATCTGGTCCGGTTCGGGTGACATCGCGTGCGGTGCTGCGCGGGCTTCATGACGCGTTTACCCTGAAAAATCTGGGCGGTGGTGGCCAGGGCTGTAACGATTTGGGCGAGCATTTTTCCACCATCCGACGGTCATTGCATCATGCCATGGCTTACGGATTTCTCGCTTGCTTCGCTGCCACCTGTACGGCTGCTTTTGCCGCCGATATTTTGGGCTGGCCCGCACCCTATCCCTGGTTCAGCCTGCCGGTGCTGCTCGGGAGTTTGGGCGGGATTGGTCTGCTGGTCGGCACCACCGGTCTGGTCGGGCTAAAATTCGTCACCGATCCAGCCCCGTTGGCCCGGCGCCTGCTCGGCGCGGACATCGCTTTATTGGGGCTGCTTTGGCTTGCTGCCGCGACAGGATTATTGTTGCTGGTGCTGCGCGATACCGCATTGATGCCGCTCCTGTTGGCGGTGCATTTGGGGGTCATTTTGGCGTTGTTTTTGGCGCTGCCCTACAGCAAATTTGTCCATGGGCTGTATCGGACCCTGGCCCTGATCCGCGCTGCGGCTGATCGGGGATAGGCTGCTAGGCCGATTGGCCGATCAGCTGGCCAGCCAGCGTTTCAGGGCATCATTGGCGCGCGTCTGCCAGCGTGGCCCGGAGGCTTTCAATTTTTCGACAACATCGCGATCAAGGCGCAAGGTCACTTGCTGCTTGGGTGCCGCAGCGGGTGGGCGACCCCGCTTGATCAGTTTCGGCCCATCATACAAAGCTGCGCGCGCAAAGAACGCATCACCCAGATCGGGCGCATCATCCGGGTCGATCCATGGCGCGGTGCCAGCGTTCGGTTTCTTTGACATGGGCATACCTCATTGAAATGACGCGCCGCGTTCCATCGCGAGGCGTCCATATGATCACCACCAACCGGTCCGCGAGATATCCCGCCGTGATATAACGCAGCTCGCCATACTCATGCCGGTCATCCGGTGCCGTCGCGTGGCGACCGTCAAACACGGCGGCGGCATCGGCAAAATCAAGCCCGCGATGCTCGATTGTAGCGGCGCGCTTGGCCGGATCGAAGGTGATCTTCACCGACTTATTGTAGCTACAAAAAATGCGTGTGGCAAGTGAATACGTCGCCGCGCGCGTGCGCCCGCGCGTGCCGCGTTAATGCGTATCCGATGGTCCATAGTGCAGCATCCCGGATCACCCCAGTTCATGCACGGATGGGGGATGAGATGTAGGTCTGGAAAATGACCAACAAGATAAGCAATCATTCAATGATGGTTTAGGTTGGTATGGCGGAGGGGATGGGATTCGAACCCACGAAACGATTTGACTCGTTTAACGGTTTAGCAAACCGCCGCCTTCGGCCACTCGGCCACCCCTCCGCCGGGGACACGGCGTATGCTGCGTGGGTATTAGAGGGTGGGGCGGCGCTCGTAAAGGGTGGGGCTATCGGCGCGGCGGAATCAATGGTTATCTGTGCGCAATGGGAGACGGGGCGCAATGGGAGACCGGTGATGAGTCTTGGACGGGGGGCGGCGCGGGGGGCGGCGTGGAATTTGGCCACGGTTCTGATCGAACGCAGTGTTGGTATGGCTGTGCTCGCGCTGTTGCTGCGCCGGGTGACCATTGCGGATGTGGGTATTGTGGCGATTGCGTCCGCCATTTCGGAAATTGGCCGAATGATTACCTCGGGCGGGGCCGGGGAACAGGTGATTGCCTCGCCGGGGGATCGGGCGGTTGAGGCGGGGGCGTTCTGGGCGCAAATTATTCTGGCGGTGTTGTTTGCGGCGGGGTTGTTTGCGTTAGCGCCGACGATGGCGCGTTGGTATGGCACGCCCGCGCTCGGCTGGGTGACGCGGGCGTTGGCGGCGAATATTCTGATCGGCGCGTTTCTGATTGTGCCCTCAGCGCGGTTAGCTCAGCATATGCGGTTTCGCGCGCTCAGCCTGATGTCGCTGGGTAGCACATTGCTCGGCGGCGCGGTTGCGCTGAGCCTGGTGTTTTCGGGGTATGATTTGGCGGCGTTGATTGCGCAGCGCATTGTGGGCATCAGTTTTTACGCAGCTGCGGCCTCGATTGTTGCGCGCTGGCATCCGCCGATCCCGCCCGGATTTGCGCGCATCCGCTCGGCGTTACAGTTCAATATTCCGATGATGGCGGCGGGTTTCGTCGATTACATCGCCAATACCGGCTATGTGGTGCTGGTGGGCGCAAGGCTGCCGATTGTCGCGGTCGGGCAGTTTCGGATTGCGCAGCGTCTGGCGGAAGTTTTGCAGGAATTGGCGATTTTTCCGACCAGTAAAGTGTTTTTGCCGGTGTTTGTGGCGGTGCGCGATGATCCGCAGCGGCGGTTCGCGATTGCCAAAAAACTGTGCGATGCGTTGGCGATTCTCTCGCTCGGCGTGGCCGCCGTGGCCGGGGCGGCGGCGACGCCGATTACGATTTTGTTGTTTGGGCATCGTTGGGCATCCGCCGGGCCGGTATTTGGCGCGATGAGCCTGATCGTGCCGGCGGCAGCACTCTATGCCTTCGTCAACCCGATGCTCACCGCCCTCAAACGCCCGGGGCTGGTTTCGTTATTTGCCGCGCTCAATGCCGCCACCATTGCGAGTGCCGCCTGGTTTGCCGCACCGTTCGGGTTGATGGCGCTGGCTTGGACCTTGGCGGCACGCGGCGCGATTGCGGCGGGGTTGCTGCTCCCGGCTTTTTCAATCGGGCTCGGTCGATCAGCGAAACCGATATTTGGTTTGTTCATCGCCCCGTTATGCGGCTTGCTGGTCGCGCGGCTCGCGGGTGAAATTGTGACGCGGGCGATCCCGGCCAGCACGGACCCGTTCATCCTGCTGATCCTGGCGGGTGGTGCGGCGGGTGCGGCGTTTAGCGCGACCTTGTTGGTGCTGGCGCGCCACCGGACACTAGCACTGATTGCAACTTTACTGCGTTTGTTCCGCCCGGTGCCTGCGATCCGCGAAACCGTGGCTTAATTTTCAACGCAGGCAGCGCAGGTGCCACTGACCTCGACCATGCTCGCAGTGACCCGAAATCCCAACTGAGAGGCGAGGTGCGCCAGAGCGCGCGCGACTGCCTGATCCTCGATTTCGGCAACATTGCCGCAGACCGCGCAAATGAAAAATTGCGCCGCGTGATCATGGTGATCATCATCGATGCAGGGGATGAACGCGCTCAGGCTTTCGACTTTATGGACCAGCCGCGCGGTCATGAGAAACTCCAGGGCGCGATAAACGGTCGCCGGGGTGGCGCCGGGTGAGGCGACGCGCAGCCGTTCCAATAACTCATAGGCGGTGACCGGCCCGCTGGCGAGGAGCACCAGTTCGAACACCGCCCGCCTCTGCGTGGTGAAACGCTGACCGCGCCGGGCGCAGAGCGATGCCGCCGCCTCCAGCCGTGCTTGCGTGCTGATTTGAGCCGCCATACTTCAACCCTATACCACTCAGGTGATTATTGCTCTAGCACGCGTGGCGGACAGCAAGGTGATGAACGGTGTCGCTCAGTCGGCCGATGGATACGGATGTGGCGATCATTGGCGCGGGCGCTGCCGGGCTGATGGCGGCGATCACGGCGGGGCAGCGGGGGCGGCGGGTGCTGCTGCTCGATCATGCCGACGAGCCGGGCAAGAAAATTCTGATATCCGGCGGCGGGCGCTGCAATTTTACCAATATCCACACAACGGCGCAGCGGTTTTTTCGGCCAATCGGCATTTTTGCCACCTCGGCCCTCAGCCGATACACGCCCCAGCATTTTCTGACGCTGATTGAGAAACATCGGATTGCCTGGCACGAGAAAACCCTCGGGCAGCTTTTTTGCGATGGCTCGGCGCGCGCCATTGTGGTGATGTTGCTCGCCGAGGCCGAGGCGGCGGGGGTGGTGATCCGGCTGAACACGCGGGTCAATCGCGTGAGCAAAGCCGATCAATTCACCATCGAGACCAGTGCCGGGACGGTGATGGCCCGATCACTGATTTTGGCGACCGGCGGCCTATCGATCCCCAAGCTCGGGGCCACGCATTTCGCCCATCAGATTGCTCAGCAATTTTCGCTCAAATTGATCGAGCCGAAACCGGGATTAGTGCCGATCACCTTGGGCGAGCCGATGCTCAGCATCACCCAGCCTTTGGCGGGCGTTTCATTGCCGGTGCGAGCGCGCTTTGGTAAAATTAGTTTTGATGAGGCGTTGTTATTTACCCATCGCGGTTTATCCGGCCCGGCGATTTTGCAAATTTCTACACCGTGGCAGCATGGTTCGGCGATTACTGTTGATTTATTGCCTAACCAACGGTCTGATTTTTTGCGCCACGCCAAGCGCGATAGCCCGAAAATTGCGTTGCGCACGGCGCTCGGCACGGTGCTGCCCCAGCGGCTGGCGAGCGCTTTGGCCCCCGCGTCGCAGGCGATGACGGCGTTGAGCGGCCTGACCGATCGCAGCCTCGATGCACTGGCCCAATCGCTGAAAGCCTGGCAGATCATGCCGGTCGGCACTGAGGGCTATGCGAAGGCCGAGGTCACCAGCGGCGGGATCGACACTGGCGCGCTGTCCTCGCAAACCATGGAATCGCGCATGGTCGGCGGGTTGTTTGCGGTTGGCGAGGCGGTGGATGTGACTGGCTGGCTGGGTGGGTATAATTTCCAATGGGCCTGGGCCAGCGGTGTGGCTGCGGGGCAAGTTGCGTGATGATTGATGATTGAAGGAGCGAAATGATGACTGCCGATGAACTGACCAAATGGGCCCTGGCGAATGGCTGGCAAATCATTGCCGGGCATCCGAGCTTGACCAAGCCCTCATCGCCGAAAGAGGCGGTGGTGCGGCTGATTTTGAAAACAACGGTTGCCCAGCTCGAAGCCAAAAAGCCTGCGGGGAAATGGGAAAAGCTCGCCAGTGCGGCCTATGGCAGCATTGAGATGGACCCGATTGCCGAGTTGCCGACGCAGCTTGGTTTTACCAGCTTACAGGGATTTCGGGTGCTGATGGAGGATAATAAAAACCGTGCCGTGTTCGCGAATTTTCCTGGTCACCGGTAGAATAAGGCGGTTTCGATGATGAGCAAGGGCACCAGAACCGCGCTGGCGATGGCGGCGTAGGTCAGAAATCCGGGCATTCTGACCCCGCGCCGGGCGGCGATGGCGCGGATCATCAAATTGGGCGCGTTGCCCAAATAGGTCAGGGCGCCGAACAGCACCGAACCGGCGGATAGAGCCGGGAGCAGGCGGGCCAGATCATGGCCGGCGGCGTGAAAAAACATCAGATAGGTCGGCGCGCTATCGAGCAAGGCGGAGCAAATCCCCGAACTCCAGAACCAGACCGCCGGATCATGCCCCAACGGCAGCCGCGCGACCGCGTGGAGAACCGGCGGGATGGTCGCGAAAATGGCGAAAAACAGGATGCCGATTTCGCGCATCGGCGCCCAGGCGAAGCGGTTGCGCGCGCGAATCCGCTTTGAGGTTGTCCATTCGGATATGCCGATCAAGAGCAGAGCCAGCAGGCTCAAAATAAATTGTCCATGGGGCAGCATCGGGCTGGTCGCCATCGCTGCGATCAGCACCAGCAGCATCGCGCCGTTCAATGCGCCGCGGAGTTTGAGCTTGATGGCGGGGCGGTTGGGCTCGCGTGCGGCGAGGCGACGATCAATGCCGTAAACCAAAGCCAGCACGGGGAGGGTGATCACCAGCATGGGCAAGAATAAATGGATGGTTGGCCAGAAAAACGGCACGCCGCGCAAGAAACCGAGCAGTAAAGGCGGGTCGCCGAGCGGCGAGAGCGCGCCGCCGGCATTGCCGATCAAAATAATGAAAGCGATCACCAGATGCCGCTTTTCGCGGCGGGCCGCGTTGGCCGCGAGCAGCGGGTGAATGAGCAGGAGCGAGGCGCCGATGGTGCCAATCACGCCTGCGAGCAGCGTGCCGCCGCCGAGCAGCAACAAATTACCCGCAGGGCGCCCCCACGGACCGCCGGCGATTAATATGCCGCCGCTGAGCACATAGAGCGCCAGGAGAACCGCCATGAACGGCACGAACCCGCCGAATGTCGCGTGGAACAGGCTGGTCAGGGCGGCGGTGGGACCGTGCAGGGCGATATTCAGCGCCACCGCGAGCGTCACTAAACCCAGGGCCAGGCGCACCATATGACGATGCCAAAGCCCCGGCGCGACGCTGGGAAGTGCGGCAAAACCGAGCAAGACCAGGGCAAAGGGCAGCAGGGGAATGAGGGTCACGCGCGGCTGTGGGTTTGCATGTCAGCGACCGGGCACCTATTCTGCGCTAGAGCGAGGCGCGAGAGGCGTCGTCGCATTGGAGACGCAATATGGATATGAACGGTGAGCACCTGATCGCCGCACCAAGGACGACCGTTTGGGCGGCTTTGAATGACCCTGAGACTCTTAAAGCCTGTATTCCGGGTTGTTCGTCCATCGAGAAGCTCTCCGATACTGAGTTGCAAGCCGTTGTTGCGGCTAAGATCGGGCCAATTTCGGCGCGGTTCAATGGCAAGGTCACGCTTTCCGATCTCGATCCGCCGAACAGCTATAAAATTATCGGCGAAGGCCAAGGCGGTGTTGCAGGCTTCGGCAAAGGGACCGCGAATGTCAACCTTGCCGATTCGGCAGGCGGCACCATCCTCACCTATCAGGTGAATGCGCAAGTCGGGGGTAAATTGGCACAGATTGGATCACGATTGGTTGACTCGGTGGCGAAATCCTATGCGGAGACATTTTTTACCCGCTTCACCGAGCTGGTAGCGCCGCGACCAACCGAGGCTGTGGTCAGCGATGATCATCATGCCGACGGGCATGGACACGCGCCTGCTCACGCGCCGCATGATCCGAACGCGCCAGATCCGACCAATCCGAAAGTTGCTGGATTGCCCATCGGGATTTGGATACCCATGGTTGTTTCGGCGACGGTGATTGCGATTGTGCTCTGGCGGTTCCTCGGCTGATGAGCGACTTGCCGCGCAGCGTTACCGACACCGAGGCGTT
>JAJZEG010000231.1 GCA_021828605.1 Pseudomonadota bacterium
TGATGATCGCCATGGCGCTCGCCTGTTCACCCAAACTCCTGATCGCCGACGAACCCACCACCGGCCTCGATCTGCTGGTCGCCCGCCAGATCATGGCGCTGCTCAGCCGCCTGCGCCGCGAGCGGCAAATGGGCATGTTGTTCATCACCCATGATCTCTCGGTGGTCGAAGAACATGCCGATCAGGTCCATGTGCTCTATGCTGGCCGCTCGGTTGAATGGGGCGGCGCGCGATCCTTTTTCGACCAACCGCGCCATCCCTACAGCCAGGCCTTGCTCGGCGCCGTCCCGCGTCTCGGTCAAGCCCGGCTGATCTCGATCCCCGGCAATCTGCCCGACCCGGAAACCCGCCCGTCCGGCTGCCGCTTCGCGCCGCGCTGCACCTATCGCGAGGAGGCGTGCGAGGCCGCCTATCCCGCGCCCGACACGCTGGGCGGCACCATTTTCGCCTGCCGCCGGGGCCGCGACATCACCCCCGAACCGCTCGCTCTGGTCGAACCCTCGGCCATCCGCCGCCAATCCACCGCGCGCGTCACCCTCGAAGCCGATAAAGTCGGCGTCGATTACGCCCGCAGCGCCACCAGCTTCCTGCGCGGCCTGTTCGGTGGCCGCGACCGCTTGACCGCGCTCAGCGACATCTCCTTTTCGCTCCGCCGCGGCGAATGTCTCGGCGTGGTCGGCGAATCCGGCTCCGGCAAATCGACCCTGGGCCGAGCGATCCTGCAAATGATCCCCCATCATGGTCGGGTGATCCTCGATGGAAATGATTTCACCAGCATGACCGGCCGCGACCGCCGCGCCGCGCGCCGTGGTATCCAGGTGGTGTTCCAGGACCCGCGTGAATCGCTCAATCCCCGCATGCGCATCGGCGATATCGTCGCCGAGCCGCTGAAACTCGCGGGCATGCGCGGCGCCGCCGCCCGCTGGAACGCGGCCATCGCTCTGCTCAACCGGGTCGGGCTGAATGAGCGGATGATGACCCAGTTCCCGCTCTCGGTCTCCGGCGGCCAGGCCCAGCGCATCGCCATCGCCCGCGCTTTGGCGACCAAGCCGAGCATCATCGTGCTCGATGAACCCACCTCCAGCCTCGATGTCTCGACCCAGGCGATGCTGTTGAATTTGCTCAAGGATTTAGCCGAAACCGACGGGCTCAGCTATATTCTGATCAGCCACGACATCGCCGCCGTCAGCTATATGGCGGATCGGATCGCGGTGCTGCGCGGCGGCCAGCTCATGGAAATGGGCGAAGCCGCTATGGTGCTCTCCGATCCGCAAAGCAGCTACACGCGCGAACTGGTCGCCGCCTCGCCGCATTTCCGCGAGCAGCAAGCCGCCGCCATCCCGGTCGCGATGGCCGATAAATCCAGCCTATAGCCCCAGATTTATAACGCATGGCCGAGCCCGCGCCGACCCCGGATTTTCGCGCAAATTATCTCGCGTACCTGTCCGGCGAACGGCGCGCCTCGGCCCTGACCGTGATCACCTATGGCGGCGATATCGCCGAGTTTCTCGGCTTTCTGACCCGCCATTTCGGCGCCGAACCGGATGCGCAGGCCCTGGCCGCCCTCAGCCTTGCCGATTTGCGCGCCTTCCTCGCGGATCGCGCGCAGGCAGGCATCGATAGCGCGACGCGTGCGAAAAAACTCGCCGCGATTCGCGGATTTTACCGCTTTCTCGCCCAGCGCCACGGCATCACCAGCCAGGCCCCGAAACTGATCGGCACGCCGCGCAGCAAGCGCCCCTTGGCCCGCGCCTTGGAGGAAAATCAGGCGCGCGATCTGGTGGATCATCTTGGCGACGGCCCAATGGCCGCGCGCGACACCGCTTTGATGGCGTTGCTCTACGGCGCGGGCCTGCGCATCAGCGAGGCTTTGGCGCTGGATTGGCGCGACTGGCCCAGCGGCGACGCGCCCTTACTGGTGCGCGGCAAAGGCGGCAAACAGCGGCTGGTACCCATCCTCGCCGTGGTGCGCGACGCTATCGCAAGCTGGCGCACCATCAATCCCAGCGCGCCCGACACCCCGATTTTCCCCGGCCAGCGCAGCAAACGGCTCAATCCCGGCGTGGTGCAACGCAGCCTGCGCAATTTCCGCCGCGCCAACGGCCTGCCCGAACACACCACCCCGCACGCTTTGCGCCATTCCTTCGCCACCCATCTGCTCCGCGCCGGGGCGGATCTGCGCGCCATCCAGGAATTGCTCGGCCATGCCAGCCTGAGCACCACCCAGCGCTACACCGCCCTCGATGAAGCGGCTCTGCTCAAAGTCTGGCGCGCCGCTCACCCGCGCGCGTAACCTGCTTATTGGCCCGGCACGCTCAAGGGCTGCGCCACGATCCCGCCCATCCCCGGATTACCCGGCGCCGCCGTCGCTGGCGCAGCCGTGCCGTACGCCACCCAATCCGGCAGGCTGCGCTGCACCTGATATTGGAACTGCACATTCATATCATTCATCAGATCCTTGGTGATCTGATAGAGCGCCGCGCGCACCCGTTTCTGGCTCGACCCCACACTCGGCGCCGGTTCACTGCGCGAGACCGAGGCTTCGGCAAACCCCACCTGCTGGCCGGACTGGGTGCGGATCAGCAACTCCACGCTCAACGTGCCGGTCAAATCTGAGCCAATCTGATTGAGCGAGGCGCGCTTGATAATAAAGGTCGCAATCCCCGGCGCCCCATCGGCGACCAGCCGGTCGCTCGCCATGGTCGCCAGCGCGCTCGCGGGCGCTTCGGGCGCCTGCGCAATCATCGTCGCCGCCCCCGGGCTCGGCACATAC
>JAJZEG010000039.1 GCA_021828605.1 Pseudomonadota bacterium
TGCTTGCCGGTGCCGCCCTTGGTTCGCTCGGCGTCGCCCTGCTTTTTGCCGATCAACTAACCGGGCCAAGCCTCGATGCCATCGGCATTTTGCTGGCGCTCGGCGGTACTTATTGTTTTTCGCTGGGCAATCTGCTCTCGACCCGAATGACCGCCGATGGCACCAGCCTCGCCAATGTCATGGTCCGCGCCATGAGCTGGGGCACGGCGTTTCTGGCCGCTTTGGTCATTCTCTCCGGCGATCATTTCGCTATCAACACCGGCAGGCTTTATCTCGGCAGCCTCGCTTACCTCGCACTATTCGGCACCATTATCGGCTTCTTTGCTTATTTAACTCTGGTTGCCCGGATCGGCGCCTCACGCGCCGCCTATGTCACCGTGATCACTCCGGTCGTGGCATTGACCGTATCAACCTTGTTTGAATCCTACCGCTGGAGCGGCCTCGCGGTCCCGGCGACGATTTTGATTCTTCTTGGCAATCTGATCATTTTTCTACCCAAGCGGCTCTGGCAGTTTGGTCGGCGGCGGGTAGAAGCGCAGCAGTAACAGCATCAGCGCCATTGCTGGCAACGCCGAGAGAATGGTGAATTCATAAAACCGGATCCAGCCCAAATCATGCGCAATCACCCCCGACGCCCCGCCAACGGTGCGCAGCGCCAAAGCCGCCGCTGATGACAGCAACGCATATTGTGTTGCGGTATAATGCCGGTCACATAGGCTGGATAAATAACTCAGAAACGCCGCCCCGGCGATGCCTTCGGCAAATGATTCGGTCACGCTGGTGATCAGCAATATATGCGGAAAATGCGGATAAAGCCCTAACAGCGGATACATCACCAAGGCCAAGGTTTGAAAAAATCCCGCCGCCAGCAAAGCCCGGCCAATACCCATCCGCGCCACCGCCGCCCCGCCCAAAGCAGTGCCCGCTAACACCGCCGCCAGCGCCGGGATGCCGGTCGCGATTGCGATCGCGGCCCGGTTAAAGCCGAGATGGGTATAATAAGGGGCGAGCATCACCCCCGCGAGCGCATCACCCAAATAGAACAAAACCACAAAACTCAAAATCAACGCGGCCCCAGGCCGGGTCAGAAACTGGGTCAGCGGGTCGATCACGGCGGCGCGAAACTGCGCGCTAACCGAGCGTATCGTCTCATCCGTTGGCGGTGCCGGTTCGCGGGCCAGTAGGGTCGCGATCACCCCGATGAGCTGCACCGGCACCATCGATAACAATGCCGCGTGCCAACCGATGCTGGCCGACAGCGCAATAACACCGGCCCCCGAAATAAGCATCGCCGCGCGATAGCCCCAAACATAACCGGCAATCGCCGAACCCATGGCGGGAAGCGGAAAAAACTCGATACGCCAGGCATCGATCATAATATCCTGGCTAGCGGAACAAAACGCGACTAACGCACCGAGCGCCAAAGTGATCATCAGATCATGGTCCGGATGACTAACGGCAAGGCCAAAAATCGATGCGACGAGACAGATTTGAGTGATCAGCAGCCAGCCCCGTCGTCGTCCCAGCGCGCGAAACGGCGGTGGCGCACGAAAATGATCAAGTGCAGGGGCCCAAAGGAACTTTAGCGAATAGGCAATTCCCAAATTCGCCGTAAGACCAATTTCGGCAAGCGGCAAATGAGCCCGCGTCAGCCACAATCTGAGGGTAAAGCCTGACAAAGCCAGCGGCAGGCCGGAGGAAAAACCAAGCAGCGTGATCAGCGCGATATTGCCCCGCCTGCCCAGCGCGCCGAACAACGCAACCCTCACATCCGCTTGACCGTGTAGACCAGTTGCAACGCCTCGGCGATGGCGTTGCCATGGGCGGCGTCGCGCGCTTCGACCATGATTTCCAACGTGGCCGCCTGCACTGTCGGCGAGGCGAACAGCCGTTGATGCACCACTTCGAGAATATTGCCGCCTTGCGCGCTGATCCTCGTTGCGATGTCAGCCAGCACGCCGGGGCGATCCGGAATTTCCATCAATACCCGCAGCAAGCGGCCATCGCGCAGCAGGTTTCTCAACAACGTGTTAGCAAGTATCCGCGAGTCAATATTACCGCCGCAAATCGGCAGCGCGATCCGCTTGCCCTTGAACCGCTCGGGGAAGCATAACACCGCCGCCAGCCCCGCCGCGCCAGCCCCTTCCGCGACCAGCTTGGCATCCTCAACCAGCATCGCAATCGCCTGCTCGACCACCGCTTCGGGCACCACCAAAATCTCGGTCTGATGCTCACGCAAAATCGCCAGCGGCAGGCTGCCAATATCGCGCACCGCAATACCCTCAGCAATCGTCGCCCCGCCAACGCTCACCTTCTGACCCGCCAGGACCTGCGCAAATCCGGCATAGGTCTCAACTTCCACACCGAACACCTGCATGCGCGGCGCCCGCGCATGGGCGGCGATGGTGCAACCGGCCACGAACCCGCCACCGCCGGTCGGCACAATCATCGCATCGAGATCAGGTTGATCGGCAATAATTTCGAGCGCGACGGTTGCTTGCCCGGCAATAATCGCGCGATCATTATAGGGATGAATGAACACAAACCCTTCGCGCGCCGCGAGCGCGAAAGCATGATCCGAGGCCTCGGCAAGGGTCTCGCCGTGCAGCACCACCTCCGCGCCCCAGGCGCGGGTGCGCATGATTTTGGTGGTTGGCGTGAAGCGCGGCATCACAATCGTCGCGGCAATCCCGGCCAGGCTCGCATGGCGCGCCACAGCCTGGGCATGGTTACCCGCCGACATTGCAATCACCCCGCAAGCCCGCTCAGCT
>JAJZEG010000214.1 GCA_021828605.1 Pseudomonadota bacterium
AACGATCCAGCCAGGCCCAGCGTGCCGCCGGTGATGTCGGCACCAGCGCCCAAAGTGAGCACCGCATTGGCATCGAACAGCGCGAAGCCGGAACTCGCAACGCTGAGCGCCACGCCCGCCACGCCGGGCAAGACGAAGCTGCCTGCTAAATCATAGCCGCCTTGCAGGTCCAACGCCCCGGCTTCGCCCGGTCCGGTGAGCAGGATCGGTGCGCCTTGATGGGTGACCAGCAAGGCAACATCACCATTCGCGGGCGCGGTGCCGCCGAACCAGCTTGACCCGGCGCTGAACACCGCATCAGTGCCGCCGCCAAAGGAAATGGTCGCGGCGGGGGCGATGATGACGCCAATCGCCGCACTCAGCCCGCCCAGGCCGCCGCCGCCGGTGAAATTGAGCGAATCGCCATTGCCCGATGCGGCGGGCAGGTAAATCAGCCCGGTCAAAGCCTGATCGAGCGCCAGGGCCGAACTGGCGCTGAGGGTCAGGCTGGTGGTCAGCGCCAGACTGTTTGCGAGCGAGAGCGCACCGCGTTCGGCGGTGATGGTCAGCAACAAAGCGGCGCTCGGATCGCTGGGCACCAGCACGCCGAGGCCGATAATGGTTTCGCCAATCCCCGCCCCGCCAAATTGGGTGGCGTCAATCGCGGCACCATTGGCTGGGGTATCATTGAGGGTGAGGGATGCGCTGGCCGCGCGCATCCCGATCACCGCTTGTCCGGCCTGATCGGTTTCCACCACCGGCAAATCGCCTGGTGCCAGGCTGGTATGGATGGTGATGATTTCGCTGTGACTAGCCTGATCAATGCCGGAGACCAGAAAGGAATTGGCGCTGACATTGAACACGGTGAGCGAGGTCAGGGTTGGCAGCACAATCCGGTCCCCGGCGGTGAACCCGGTGAAGGTGGCGGCGAAATCGAGCGGGTTATCAATCACCAACACCCCGCCTTGCTCGCCGCGTGGGCTGGCGAAACCGCCTTGATTTTGCGCCGGGCTGGCGCCAGGCGCAAAACTGATGGTGGCATCGCTGCCGACGGTGATCGGTGTTGCGTTGAACACGCCGTAGAGCGGCGCAACCGGGGCGAGTTCCAGCACAGCGCCAGGCTCAATCGCCAAATCCACCCCGCCGCCGATTGATCCGGCATCGAGCGTCAAGGGTGCGGGGCCGAGCGCCAGCACGGTGCCGGGGCCGAGCAGCGGGTCCGACTGGCTGAAATTCCCCGCAATCAAGGTTCCTGCCCCGGCGAGCACTGCGTTAGCGGCGAGGCTGATCGCCACGACGCTGGTGGTCGGTGCGGCGGCACCGGCTTGCAGGACATTGGCAAAATCCACCGTGCCGCCCGGCGCAATCGCAAGCGGACCGTTCAGCGTCGCACCGCCAGGCAGCAAGGCCACCCCGATCGCATCGAGCCCATCCAAGGTCAGGGCGCCAAAATCGGTGAGCCAGGCGCCCGATTGCAGCACCACCCCGCCCGCGCTCAGCGCGCCCCCGGCATCAAGCATTAAATCGGCATTGACCCCGGCAATCGACAGTGAACCCGCCAGCGCGACCGAACCGGTCACATCGAGCGTGGTGCCCGCCAGCAAGGTGAGCGATCCGCCCACGCCAGCCCCGCCGATAGTGGCGTCGCTGCCGATGGTGACGCTGCTGGCAAGGTCAGGCGCGGTGCCGGACGACCATTGGGCGCCGGTTTGCCAATTCCCCGCGCCACCCTGCCATGCCGCGCTGGTCGCGGTGAGCGAGCCGGAGGCCGCGATGGTCAGGCTGCCCGAGGTGATTTGCTGGGGCAGGCTGCTGCCTGATTGCCGCGCGATATATTGCACCGTGCCATTGCCCGCCGCGTTCAAACTGACACCGGCTAAAGCCGCGTCGAAGGCCGCGATATTGGCGGCGTTGCCAACCAGCACCAAAGTTGCTGAATTGGTGCCGATCACGTCCAAACCTGTCGGGATCGTGGCGAGTGCGAACACGCCATCGCTGGCGATCAGGCTGACAGCGAGCGTTTCATCAGCGCCGGGCCCGAGCGCCAGAGCGGCATCATCGGCCAAACTCAGGATGAAAGGTGCGGCGATGCCCGCAGTTACGCTAACGCTGGCCGGGGGTGCGATGAAGGCGGGAACCGAATTGGCGGCACTCGCCCGTACCGTGACCAATTCGGGCGCCAGCGACGTCTCAGATACACTCAACCTATCTCTCCGTTAATGGCGATAGGCTAATTCACAATCTCCAGTGGTTCAACTCGATTTTCGTGAATAAGGTTGTATTAGCGCAAATCAGTGCAAAATTGCTTTATCCGTGCGCAGGCGGCGCGCAGGGTTTCGGTGTCGGTGGCGTAGCTGACCCGAAAATGACCGGGAAACATGAAGGCGGCGCCATGCACGGCGGCGACACCTTGCTCATCGAGCAAGGCAGTGACAAAATCGGCATCGTCCTTGATCAGCGTGCCACCTTTGCTGGATTTGCCAATACAGCCCGCGACCGAGGGAAACACGTAAAACGCGCCTTCCGGCGTGGCACAGGTGAGGCCAGGGGCCTGGTTGAGCAGGCCGACCACCAGGTCGCGGCGCTGCTGATAGGCTTGGCGCATGGTCTCGATCGCATCTTGCGGGCCGGTGAGTGCGGCGAGCGCGGCGGCCTGGCTGATCGAGGAGGTGTTGGAGGTCGATTGGCTTTGTAATTTGTCCATCGCCTTGATCAAGGGCAAAGGCGCGCCGCAAAAACCGATGCGCCAGCCGGTCATCGCATAGGCTTTCGAGCAGCCATTCATGG
>JAJZEG010000307.1 GCA_021828605.1 Pseudomonadota bacterium
CCGATCCCCGCCAGCGCACCGCGCCAGGCGATGCTGCTCGCTTATTATTTGCCGCAATTCCACCCGATCGCGGAAAATGATTCCTGGTGGGGCACCGGCTTCACCGACTGGACCAATCTGGCCCGCGCCACCCCGCGCTTCGATGGGCATTATCAACCCAGGGTGCCGCGCGATCTCGGCTTCTACGCGCTCGACGACGAACGCACCTTGCGTCGCCAGATCGCACTCGCCCGCAATGCGGGCATCGCCGGGATGGTGTTCTATTATTACTGGTTCAACGGCCACCGGCTGCTGGAGCGGCCACTGGAACAATTCCTCGCCGAGCCGGATCTGGACAGCCAATTCTGCCTGATGTGGGCCAATGAAAACTGGACCCGGCGCTGGGATGGTCTGTCGCGCGAGGTGCTGATCGAGCAGGATTACCGCGACGAGGACGACAACCGTCTGATCGATGATTTCGCCCGTCATTTCGCCGATCCGCGCTATATCCGCCTCGAAGGCCGCCCGCTTTTGATGATTTACCGCGCGGCTTTGATCCCCGACGTGGCTGGCTCAATCGCGCGCTGGCGTGCCCTGTTTTTAGAGCGCCATGGCGAGCAGCCGATTTTCATGATGGCGCAAAGCTTCCATGATTACGACCCGCAACCGTACGGCATGGATGGCGCGGTCGAGTTTCCGCCGCATAAATTGATCGTCGATGCCCCGAAACTCAACGACACGCTGGACCGTTTCGATCCGGAATTCGATGCCGATGTCTATACCTACGAATCGGTGATCGCCGCCTCGCTCGAAGCACCCGAGCCGGATTATCCGCTGATCCGCACCGTGGTACCCGGCTGGGATAATGATCCGCGCCGCGAAGGTCACGGGGTGGTGCTGCATCAAGCCAGCCCCGCCGCCTATCAGCGCTGGCTCACCGCCCTGATCGAGCGCGCGCGGGCCAAGCCCGTGTTCGGCGCCGCGATTGTCTGTATCAATGCCTGGAATGAATGGGCGGAAGGCGCCTATCTCGAACCTGATCTGCATTACGGCGCCGCGTTCCTGAACGCGACTGGCCGCGCCGCCATCGGCGATACCGATCCGGCCCAGGCCCGCCAAATGCTGCTGGTCGGCCATGACGCGCTGGTCCATGGCGCACAATTGTTATTGCTGCATATCGCGCGCGCCTGGCGCAGCACCCACGGCATCGCGCCGCGGATCATTCTGCTCGGCGGCGGCCCCCTGCTCGATGCCTATGAGCGCGAAGGCCGGGTCGATCTGGTGACCAGCGAATCCAGCCTACAATCCTTGATCGCGCGCTTCGCCGCCGAGGGCATCACCCATGCGCTGGTCAATTCGACGGCGGCGGCGCGGGTCTGTCAGGTGCTGGCGCGCAACAACATCGAATCCAGCCTGCTGATCCATGAAATGCCAAGGCTGATCCAGGAAAAATCCCTGCGCGGCGATCTGCGCCTCGGCTTCGCCTCCGCCGCCCGGGTGGTGTTTTCCTCGTTCTATGTGCGCGACCTGCTCGATCAGTTGATCGATGTGCAACCGCGCGCCCGCCATGTGCTCGCCCAGGGCAACTACCAGCGGGTCAGCTTCTCGCCCGAGGCGCGCAGCGCGTTCCGCGCCAAGCTCAACATCGCCGATGATGACTATCTGGTGCTCGGCATGGGCTTTGCCGATTTGCGCAAGGGTTTTGATTTGTTCCTGCATGTCGCCCGGCAATTGCTCGCCGAGCGCACCGACATCCAATTCGTCTGGATGGGCGAGATGCATCTCTGGACCCAGGATTATCTGGGCGCCGAAATCGCCGCGCTCACCGCGACCGGCCGGTTCCATCGGCTGGATTTCGAGGATGCGGTACTGCCCGCTTACGCGAGCGCCGATATTTATGCGCTGACCTCGCGCGAAGACCCGCTGCCCAGCACCGTGATCGAAGCCATGGCCGCCGGGGTGCCGAGCGTCGCCTTCGACGGGGCGGGCGGTATCCCCGATCTATTACGCGTCACCACCACCGGCGCCATCGTCGCTGCCGGTGATCTGGCGGGATTCGCTGCCGCGATCACTGGCCTGTGCGATCATCACAGCTTGGCGGCGGATCGCCCACGCCTCGCCGGGATCGCCGCCGAGCGGTTCGATTTCGCCCGCTATGCCGCTGGCCTGCTCGCGATGACCCGACCCGATCTGCTCTCCATCGGCTGTGTGGTGCCCAATTATAATTACGGCCCCTATCTCGCCGAACGGCTGAATTCGATTTTCGCCCAAACCTACCCGATCACCAGCATCGCGGTGATCGATGACGCGTCCGAGGATGACTCGCTCTCAGTGATCGAGCAGGTCGCGCACGATCAGGGACGCAGCATCGCGATCCATCGCAATGCCCGCAATTCCGGCTCGGTCTTCGCCCAATGGCGCCGCGCGGTGCAATTATGCGAAGCCGAGTTCATCTGGATCGCCGAGGCCGATGACAGCGCGCAGCCGCAATTTCTGGCCCGGCTCGCGAGCGCCTTGCGCCAGACCCCCGATGCGGTGATGGCGATCAGCGATGCCTGCGCGCTCGATCAGAACGGCGCCGTCATCATGCCCGATTACCAGCGTTATTTCATCGAAGCGGGCGCGCCCGAACTCTCCCGCTTCGGCCGGTTTGCCGCGCGCGATTTCGCCCAGCGATTCCTCGCCGAGCGTAATCTCATTCTGAATGTCAGCGGCGTGCTGCTGCGCCGCACCGCCTTCGCCACCGCGCTCGACCGGCTCGGATCAAGGCTCGACCGGTTCAAACT
>JAJZEG010000322.1 GCA_021828605.1 Pseudomonadota bacterium
GACCGTATAACAATAGAGTGCGCTTGGAATAATATTGAGAGGTTTACCTTCTAACGTTGTATCGGTTGTTATGGTCTTTGTTGTAAGAAATGAAGACTCGATAGAGGGATGTCGCCTTAACAAAATTTGCATTGATTTTGTTTCTTCATCTGCGTTTTTTGCGACATGGTCGGACCATTTTATTTCCCCGATCCATATTGGTTTTTGTCCGGGACCAGCCAAAAATACAATATCCACCTCGCCTTCGTTCCGCCAGCGCGCGTAGCGGACGTTCCTGAACGCGGTTGAGTGTTGCCATTGAGAGAAAATGGCAGATTCGGCAAGATGGCCGATCAAGGTAGAATTTTCAATATTGACGGGAGCGAATAAAGCAGCACGCATCGATGGATTATTCAAATAGATCTTAAAATTGCGTTCGCGTTTCATTGATCGACAATTATCGTCAACGCTGCTCACTTTCATGATCAAGAAAGCGCTCTCCAGATATTCGATATATCGTCGAATTGTTGGTTTAGTTATTCCTGATTCCTGCGAAATTTTCTCAAAACTCGCTTCGTTTCCAGCATTGTAGGCCAAGAAAGCGAACAATTTATTCAGCTCCTGAATTTCTTGTATGCCATACAGACTTGGTAAGTCTTTTAATAAAACCTTATCGATAATATCATTTCTAATAAATTGTTCTGGATTTTTTCGAATGGAGTCGTTCAAGACGGCTTCTGGATATCCACCGTAATTGAGGTAGTCAATGAATCGAGTATTCAGTAACGCGATATCACGTACAGAATAAACAAATTTACGACGCTGCGAAATATTATTGGTTAATTCAGTTTCGTTGATTAAATGCTCATTTTCTCCTAAGAACAGTAAAAACTCATAGAACGTAAGAGGCGGTAACAAAAAATCCGAAAACCGCCCTGCGCCGGACTCCTGACTTTTCAGGCGAAGGGCCGCCGCTGCTGATCCAGTAGCGATGAACTTTATTTCAGGGTAACTATCGACGAGGTCTTTTAGGTGGACTTCCCAATTTCGTAAATATTGGATCTCGTCGAATATCGCGATGCGACGACCGTTGGTTGCATCCTGGGGCATCAAATCGATGAAATGTTCTAACGATTTGCCGGAGTAAATCGGCGTATCAATGCTCACATACATGATGGCACGCGGGTTAATGCCGTCCGCGATGGCGTCAGCGACTAATTGCTTAATCATCACCGTCTTGCCGACCCGGCGCGGGCCGAGCATGACGGTCGCGCGGCGAACGCTGAAATCGAGCGCCAGTGCTTTTAACGGGCCAAAATAGACACGTCTTGGATAGGTTGATTCGTCGATTGCGGCGCTTGGATCGACCCACCATGGGTTGTCACGGGCCATCCTGATTTGAATGTCGGCATCGCTTATCGGGTCCATCGCCGGTCTCGCATTTTTCTCATAAGGATAGATAAACAGTGCTTTGCTTA
This sequence comes from Pseudomonadota bacterium, assembly GCA_021828605.1. The sequence continues at coordinate 1,458 of JAJZEG010000322.1, forward strand.
TTTGTCAAATGAGGGTCAAGTGTCTATAAAGTAAGGAAAAAATTGGTGTAATTTAGGAAGGGGTGTAATTTAGGAAGGGTGATGTAGCGGGTTCAGGGCTGGCGGGCAAAGCGGGTTGGTTGCTGACCATCGCCGGGGGGATTGCCGAGCTGGTGGGCGGTGGGGCGCGGGGCGAACAGGTCGCGCATCATCTGGTTGGAACATTGCCGCAGCGCTTCGGCGTTTTGGCGTAATTGCTCGACCAGCAACGCAGGTGGGGCTTTGGGGTCGAGCGGTGGCGGGGGCCAGTGGCGGGTTGCGGGGCTGGCGGCGTCCAGTCGGGCGAAATGATGGTGCAGGTCAGCGGTTTGGCAGGCGAAGCTGCGCGGATGATCGGCGGCGTTGAGCAAAAGTTGCAAGGCGGCGTCGGTCGCGATGGCGCCGCCATATTCGGTTTCATAACTGAGTGTGGCGTCGGCGAGTTCGATGGCCAGCGCGATGCCCAAATCGCGGCGGGCCGGTTTGCCCGCGAGAAGCTGCGCCAGCGTATCGGCGATGGTGATGCCCCGCTCGAGCCTGCGCCCGATGGCGACGAACAGGAACCCGCCGCCGCCTGCCGCATCCTCGGCCATCACGCCCGCGAAGCTGGCGAGCGATTGGGCGAGGGTTGGCCAGGCGCGCTCATCATCATGGTTGGCGTGCAGGGCGTCGCGGGCGACCTCGAGCGCTTGCTCGATCGTGCGCAGCATGCGTGGGCTGAACCGCTCGGCGGCGACGGCGACCAGTCGGGTCACCGTTTGGACCAGATCCGATAACGGGCGATGGCGGGATAAAGCCCGGCGCAAGGCGGTGGCTGGGCGCAGGCTGCCGGTCCAATCCTCGGGCAGGAGGTTGGCGGAGACCAGCAATTCGGTGAGGAGCTGGCGCTCGGTCGCTTCGTAGGCGAGGCTGCTGACATCGGCGAAATGCACCATCGCGACGCTGAGCAGGCGCTGGGCGTGATCGAGCCGTTCCACCATGCGCCCGAGCCAGAACAGCGATTCGGCGATGCGGCTCGGCAAATCGAGGCGCAGGCGCGATTGGCTCGGCGACGGCGAGGCGGCGCGCGGCGGGGCGACGCTGTGGGGTGCGGGGTCGCCGGTTTCGATCACCCAGATATCCTGCATGATCGGTGTGCCGGTTGGGTCATGGCTCAATTTCAAGCCGCCGGGCAGGACTTCCCACCCTGCGGCGAGGCGCACCGCGAAAAACCGGTAGCGCACGGCATGATCGGCGCTGTGATCGAAGGGCAGATCCGGTCGATCGGGCACATGGTCAGCGAGGTTTTCG
>JAJZEG010000059.1 GCA_021828605.1 Pseudomonadota bacterium
GGTGACGCTGGTGATCTATTCGCTGATCGGCACCGCACCGCTTTATTTGCCGAGCCTGCCCGCGATTTTGGTCGCTCGCGCTGGGCTGGGCATGACCGAGGCGGTGATTATGACAGTGTGCACCACCTTGATTGGTGATTATTTCACCGGCGCGCGGCGCGAGACCTGGCTATCGTTGCAGGGGGCTGCGGCATCGCTCGCGGCGATGATGTTTTTCGGGGTTGGCGGCGCGCTTGGCACCTTCGGCTGGCGCACGCCGTTCTGGCTGTATGCCGCAGGGATCGTGCTGCTGCCCGCGGCTTTTGCTTTGGTCTGGGAGCCCAAGCGCGAGCAGGCGCAACCCGTGGTGGCGTCAGCGCCGCGCGGGGGCTTGCCGTGGCCTGTGCTGCTGATCGCCTATCCGTTCGCGGTGATCACCGGCATGGCGTTGTTGATGATGCCGATTCAGGCTGGGTTTTTGCTCAATACGCTCGGGATTTTTTCCCCCGCGATCATCGGCCTGACCGCCTCGGCCAATCAGGGGGCGGTGTTTATCGGCTCGTTGATGTTTCGACCGATTAACAAATTTGGCTATGCGATGGTGTTTGGCATCAGCTTCGTCGCTGCCGGGGGCGGGCTGTTGCTGGCCTCACAGGCGCGTGGGCAGACCGGCGTGCTGATCGGCGGCGTGGTGAATGGGTTTGGCGCTGGGCTGTTGCTGGTTGGGCTGATCAACTGGGCGCTGGCCAGCCTGCCCTGGGCGATCCGGGGCCGGGGTACCGGCGGGTTTATGTCCTGCGTGTTCATCGGTCAGTTCATCAGCCCGCTTTTCGTGCTGCTGCTCAAAGCCCATGGGTTCAGCCTGTTCGGCGCGCTGGCGGCGTTTGGCTGGGTGGTGCTGGCAATGAGCGGGTTGGGGGTGGCGCTGCCGCTGCTGGTGCGGCGGACCACGACCATAGATTCGATGCGACCGGTGAACGTTGGATCCTTGGATGTTTAAGTATTTTCCGACCAATTATGTGTGGAATCTCTCGGTTAATCTGGCCCTGGAGATGGGGGCGCGGATTGGCGAGATCGAGGCGATGTGCGCGCCGTTGCAGGAGGCGGCGCGGCAATCGGATGCCGCCGGTAGCCTGGCGTTTCGCCAGAGCTGGGTTGCGATGGGTGAGCAGCTTTGCAGCCTCGCCGTCGAGGATGAGCAGCTTGGGCGGTTGCTGTCGGCGGGCGATAAATATAACCGCGCGGCGATTTATTTTCTGACCGCCGAGCGCTTACAGGCCCATGGCGCGCCGGGACGCGCGGCTTTGTATCAGCGGTTTCTCGCGACCTTTCAGCGCGGGGTGCTGCTGAGCCAGGAAAATTGCGCGCGGGTGGAGATCCCCTATGGCGATCACCATCTCGCCGCTCTTTATGTGCGTGCGCGCGCCAATCGCGGTCCGGTGCCGGTGTTGGTGCAGGTGAATGGGCTCGATTCCACCAAGGAGATGAAATATCGGGTCGGCCTGCCGCACTGGTTGGCGGCGCGCGGGGTCGCCTCGCTGGTGGTCGATCAACCCGGCTCGGGTGAGGCGCTGCGCCTGCATGGCCTGACGGCGCGGTATGATGCCGAACAGTGGGCGGGGCCGATCATCGATTATCTGGAGACCCGGCCTGAGATCGATGCGCGGCGGATCGGGCTCGAAGGGGTGTCGCTCGGCGGGTATTTTTGTCCGCGCGCGGTCGCGTTCGAGCCGCGTTTTGCCTGCGGGGTGGCGTGGGGCGCCAATCATGATTGGCGGGCCGTGCAAAAGCAGCGCCTGGCGCGGGAGGGTGATTTTCCGGTGCCGCATTATTGGGCGCATGTGCGCTGGGTGTGGGGGGCGCGCGATATGGATGACTTCATGGCCATGGTCGAGCGGGTGCATCTGGATGGGATTCTCGATCGGATCCGGGTGCCGTTTCTGGTGACCCATGGCGCGCGGGATTCGCAGATCCCGCTGCATTGGGCGCAGCGAAGCTATGAGCAGATGATCAATTCGCCCAAGCGCGCGTTAAAGATTTTCACCGACCGCGAGGGCGGCGCGCAGCATGCGAGTTTCGATAATTCGGCCAATGCTGGCGCTTATATCGCTGATTGGGTGGCTGAAACTCTCGAGTCTGATCGTTTGGAATTTCCGCGCGAGGCGCGGCAATTCCAAACGTGAATCAGCCTCGTACTTTTATCGCGAAACCGGCACAAACGGAGGCGATCGATGAATATCACCGGGTTGGATACGTTGATTTTTGCGGTGGAGGATCTGGCCGAAGCCGGGCAGTTTTTGTGCGATTACGGCTTGATCGCGGTTACGCCGCATCGGTTCGAGGCGCTCGATGGCACCGGGATCGAGATTTATCATGAGAGCGATCCGGCGCTGCCGCCGGGCCCTTCGCCCCATGCGCGGTTGCGCTGCACGATGATGCATGTCGGCAATCAGGCGACGCTGGACGCGATTGGTCAGGATCTGGCGCGTGATCGGCCGGTGCGGCGGCTGGCGGATGGCGCGATCAGATCGGTCGATGATTGCCGGTTTGCCATCGGGTTTCGGGTTGATCGGCGGCGAGCGCTGGATCTGGCCGGGGAGATCAGCAATGCGCCGGGCAGCCGGATCAGCCGCGCGGTGAATAGTTTGGGGGTGATTCCGGGCGATGCGCCGATCCGCCCGCTCACTTTGTCGCATGTGGTGTATTTCGTGCCCGATTATGCGCGGGCCGAGGCGTTTTATGTCGAGCGGCTGGGGTTTCGCTGCACCGACCGGTTCGAGAAGGT
>JAJZEG010000066.1 GCA_021828605.1 Pseudomonadota bacterium
ATGGGCGCGAATGACGATTTCTTTGAAGGGTTTATGATCGCGCATCGCGCTGCCGATGCGCGCGATGGCGCTGCTGGATTGGCCGGAATCCTGGGTGCCGGGGGCGGTGGCGATGGCGGTGAGCACATTGCCAATCGGGCCGGTGGCGAGGGCGGTTTGGTCGGAGAATTTGGTGACGCGCAGAGCGGCATCGCTCTCCCACAGGAAACTGCCGCTGCCCTCCTGGAAATCACGCAGCAACAGGCTGATCGTGTCGCGCTGGCTGGCGGTTTCAACCAAGGCAAGCTCGCGTTCGAACATGCGGGCGTTGAGCGACAGGACCGAATAGAGGCTGAGCACGCTATAGGCGGTGAGGGCGATCAGGATGGGCGCGAAAAAGGCCGGGTCGGCGGTGATGAAGGCGATATAGGAGCCCAGCGTGATCGGCACCCAGAATGATAAAGCGTAGCGCGCCGGGCCGGTAATCATGGTGGTGGAGATCAGCGCGATGGCCAGGGCGTAGATCATGCCGCGTTGCGCCGGGTCGCCGATGCGCAGCGCGATAATGATGACCAGGCTCCAGCAAAAGCCGAGCAGGAGTTGGATCAACTGAAACCGGCGCATGGCACGAGCGTAGGAGCGGATTTTTTCCGGCTCGTTGATCCATTGCTGCGCCTGGAAGGCGAAAGCGGCATAAGCGATGATCAGGAAAATGAGCCCGAAATCCAGGTTCCAATAATGCAGGTCATGATGGAAGCCGAGCATGATGGCGCCAACCACGACCAGCCCGATTGGCGCCATCAACCGGTTGAGGCGCGCCCGGGTATCGAGTTGATTAATATCGACTTGTCGGCGGATTTCGGGCGAGGTTGACCGGGCGCGCAGCCAGAGCGGCGCACCTTTAGCCGGGCTGCTCCGCCAGCCCTGCCGGGCGGTGCTGACGCGCTTTTTCATCGAATCAAAAGTAAACACGCATTACTCAGCTTTCATTTTAGCAACTTAAAGTAAATTTCTCTGGGCGTCACGCACGATTCGGGTAATACTCCCTGTGCGTGCAACAAGTCGCACGATTTAACCTTAACGCGAAAAAAAGGGATCTCGCAATGGACGGCTTTGATTTCGCACTCCAAAATCGGGTGCGGACGGTCGGTTTTCCCGCCGGAGAGCAAGCGGATACGATCAGTTTGCAGTTGGCAATGAACCCGCTCATCGCGCAGGACGCGTTCAGGATCAGGCATGAAGGGTATCGGGCCTATGGGTTTGTTGAAGAACAGGCCGATGGGTTGTTCAAGGATAAGTATGACGGTCGGTCGAATGTGAAAATTGTTGTCATTTATAAAGACAACGTGCCTGCGGCGACTGTTCGGCTGTGTTTATTTGACGCGAGCGGGCAAATCCCGGGGGCCGATTGCGTGCCAGCGATGGAGATTTTCGATACGGAGATCCGCGAAATGCTGGCGGGGTTCGCCTCGCCCGGCGCGCCGCAGCGGGCGGTTGAGGTGGGTCGGATGTCGCGGGCGCTGGAATTCGCCAATGACAAAAGCGTAATCCATGCGTTGTTTCGTGCGGTGGGTTATTTGGTGCTGCATTTTCGGGCGGATATTGTGTTGAATGCGTGCCGACCGCATCATTTGCCGATGTATCGGCGGTTTGGCTTTCAGAAAATCCAGGAGCCGCGGCTTTATCCGAACCTTAATTTTGAGACGGCGCTGACCGCCTGTTTTCGGGCGCATTTTGGCTCGGCGAAGGCGGATTTGCCGTTTTTGCGGGGGATTTCGACCGAGGATGCGGTGTATGGCAGTTTGATTGCGGGCGAGCGCACGGCCCTTTATCCGAGCGAACCGGCGCCGGTCTGGCAGGCCAGTTCGCTCGCGGCGTGATGATTACAGCAGATCTATTACAGCAATTATATTACAGCAAAGCTTGGGCGCAGGCATGCAGGATCGCGTCGGTATCGATCCGGTAGGCGTGATAGAGATCGGGAATGTCGCCCGACTGGCCGAAACGATCGGGGCCGAGGGTGAAGGCGCGTTGGCCGCGCACCCCGCCGAGCCAGGCATGGGTGCTGGGATGGCCATCGAGCACGGTGATCAAAGCGGCGTCGCGCGCGAGCGGGGCGAGCAGGGTTTCAATCGGCGATTGGGCGGCGGGTTGGCCGGTTTGGCGGGCATGCTGGGCCGCGCGCCAGTCGGCGAACAGCCGGTCCGGGCTGGTCAAAGCAGCGAGCCCGGCGCCGGGTTCATCGGCGAGGAGGGCTTCAAACGCGGCTTCGGCTTCCGGAGCGACCGCCCCTTGGTATAGGATCGCGATGCGCGCCCCCGGCGCGGGCGGATGCACCCAATGGCCGCCTTTGATCACCGCCTCCGGGTCGAGCGTGCGGGTGGGTTGGGACAGGGTGCGGGTAGAAAGACGCAGCCAGACCGAGCTGCCCTCCGGGCGCTGCATCCAATCGAAAGCATGGCGCAGCAGGATCGAAAGTTCATCGCCATAAGCGGGCTCAAAGGCGGCGATCCGGTCTTGCACCATGCCGAGCAGCGGGGTGTTGGTCGATTGATGCTGGCCGCCTTCCGGGGCGAGGGTGATGCCCGAGGGGGTGGCGATGAGCAGGAAGCGGGCATCCTGGTAGCAGCCATACACTAAGGCATCGTGGCCGCGATTGACGAACGGGTCATAGACGGTGCCGATGGGCAGCAGGCGCGCTCCTTGCATCGGGGCGGCGAGGCCCGCGGCGGCGAGGAGCAAAAACAGATTCTGCTCGGCGATGCC
>JAJZEG010000320.1 GCA_021828605.1 Pseudomonadota bacterium
AAAATTCGGTCGCCACCCAGTCGCTGATCGCCAGGTCACCGGCTTGCTGTGCCGCCAGCCAGGCCTGCATGCGCGGGGTCTCGGCTTCATGGGTCAGGGCGGCGACCAGCAACGACGTGTCGAGATACAGGCTCAATAACGCGCCTCGTCGCGCAGTGTGCGGATGGCGTCGCGCGCGGGTTCCACCTGTTTCGGCATAGCGGCGGTCACGGCTTGCAGGGCACCGAGACTGATCGGCTTACGCGGGATATCCGCCGGGACAAGTTGCGCCACTGATTTGCCCCGGCGGGTGATTCCCACCGCCTCTCCAGCGGCGGCCCGTTCGACCAGCTCGCTGAGATGGGCCTTGGCGTCGGCGAGATTAATGCTGTTCATGAGCATTCCTGACCAGTTAGATGGTCACTTAAAGCATGAATGCCGTCAGAATGGAAGACTGTTGGCGCGGGTGGTGATCCGACCAACGTCAGATTGGGCCTTGATTCGCGCCGTGATAACTGACGATTTCATATTCGATGCCGTCATGATCGAAAAAATAGAAGCGATGGCCGGGTTCGTAGTCGCCATGGCTGAAGGGTTCGAGACCCGCTTCGATGACAAGGGCTTCGGTGGCGGCGAGATCATCGACCTCAATGCCAATATGGTTCAGCGGTTCGCCTTTGGCGAAGCGGGTAGGCGCGGGGGACGCTGATTTACCGTAGAGCGCGATATAATCGCTGCCGCTGCCGATATGGATCACCGCGCCGCCATTTTGCGCAAGTCCACGCCAACGAACCTGCCAATCGAATAAAAATTGTAGCAATTGCGCGGTGCGTTCGGGGTCGGTGACGGTGATGTTCACATGCTCGATGCGGGGTGCCGACATAGCAGATCGCTCCTGGATAAGATTGTGGATGGTCTGTCGGTTGCGAGGTGTAAAACCTCAAGTTAAGGTGAGGTCAAGCATTTTTTTTGGGTCGGCCCAGAGTGCGATTCGGTTGGAACAGGAACCATGGAAAAATTATTGGCGGGGACGTTATCGATTGGCGCTTTGGCCCGGCGGACCGGGTTATCGGTTTCGGCAATCCGGTTTTACGAGACGCGCGGGCTGGTGCGCGCGACCCGTGGTGCCGGTCATCAGCGGCGATTTATGCGCGCGGATATCCGGCGTTTGTCATTCGTGCTGATCGCGCAGCAATGCGGGCTCAGCCTCGCGCAAATCGTGGCGGAATTGGCCGGCATTAACCCTGAACGGGCACCGAGTGCGGCGGAGTGGGCGGCGATTGCGGAGCGAATGCGTCGTATGCTGGCAGCGCAAATGGCCCTGTTGCAGCGGACCCATGACCGATTGGGAAGCTGTATTGGCTGCGGCTGTTTATCGCTCGCCCAGTGCGCGCTGTATAATCCGGGTGATCGGGCGGCCAAGGCCGGTGCCGGGCCGCGATTTTTATTGGGTGAGGCTACGCCGGATTAGGAGCCGTTGAGGCCCGATTCATCATCGCCGACCAAGCTGCGGGCGAAATCTTCGGCATTGAATGGGCGCAGATCGGCGGCTTGTTCGCCGACGCCGATGGCGTGGACCGGGAGTGCGACGGCTTCTGCCAGGGCGACGAGAATGCCGGCGCGGGCGGAGCCATCGAGTTTGGTGACGATCAGGCCGGTGAGATCGACCATCTCTTTGAAGGTTTTCACCTGGGTGATCGCGTTTTGGCCGGTGGTGGCGTCAAGCGTCAGCAGGATCGCGTGCGGCGCTGTCGGGTCGCGCTTTTTGATCACCCGGATGATTTTGCGCAGCTCATCCATCAGCGCGGTTTTATTATGCAGGCGGCCTGCGGTGTCGATCAGCAGCAGATCAGATTGCGCGGATTGAGCACGTTCTAACGCCTCAAAGGCGAGGCTGGCAGGGTCGGATTCGGGCGGGCCGGTGATCACCGGGCTGTTGGTGCGCTCGCCCCAGATTTGCAGTTGCTCGACGGCGGCGGCGCGGAAGGTATCGCCAGCCACCAGCATCGGGGTCAGGCCGGACTCGCGGTAAAACTGCGCGAGCTTGCCGATGGTGGTGGTTTTACCGGTGCCATTGACCCCCACCATCAGGATCACGAACGGTTTTTTCTGCGCGTCAATTACCAGGGGCTGCGCGACCGGCGCCAGGATTGCAGCGATTTCAGCGGCCAGCGCACGCCTGATCTCGGGCGCTGAGACGTCTTGGCCAAAGCGGGTGCGGCGGAAGGATTTAATGATCCGCGCCGCGACCGCCGGGCCAAGATCAGCACTGATCAACAGCTCTTCCAACTCTTCGAGGGCGGCGTCGTCGAGTTTGCGTTTGGTGAAGGTCTCGGTGATGCCGGTGGTGAGTTTTTGGGTGCTGCGGGTCAGGCCGGATTTCAGCCGGGCGAGGAAACCAAGGGCCATGGTTAGATCGCTCCCGCGATGAGGTAGGTCGCGGCGGCAGCGGAAATGACGGTGCGGATAATTTGGCCGGGCTGAACCGGGGTCGCAAAGCGCACCGGGGCAAAATCATCGGCGTGCCCGTCGGTGGTGGTTTCGGCCAGCACGGTCAGGGTTTCACCAATGCGGCTTTGCAAGCGAGTGGCAAGGCGGGCTTGTCCGGCGGCGCGTAATTGTGCGGCGCGGGCGCGGCGTTCGGCCATGGGCAAAGCCGGGATCCGCGCGGCGGGGGTGCCGTTGCGCGCGCTATAGGGAAATACATGAAGGTAATCGAGGGCGGCTTCATCGATCAGGCGTAGCGTATCATCGAACATCGCGTCGTCTTCGGTGGGGAAGCCCGCAATCAGGTCGGCGCCGAAGGCGATGCCGGGGCGCAGCGCGCGGGCGCGGGCGGTGGCCTCGATCACGTGATGGCGCAAATGGCGGCGCTTCATCCGCTTGAGAATGAGGTCAGACCCTGCCTGCACCGAGAGATGTAAATGCGGCATCAGGCGGGGTTCGTGCGCGATGGCGTGCCAGAGATCTTCATCGATTTCGGCGGGGTCAATCGAGGAGAGCCGCAGGCGCGGCAGGTCGGGCAGGGTGGCGAGCAGGCGGCGCACCAATTCGCCAAGCTTTGGTTGGCCGGGCAGATCGGCGCCATAGGAGGTCAGATCAACGCCGGTGAGCACGATTTCCTGATAGCCGTTGGCGAGCAAAAGGCGGATTTGGGTGGCGATGGCGCCCATTGGGATGGAGCGCGACGGGCCGCGGCCAAAGGGGATGATGCAAAAGGTGCAGCGATGGTCGCAGCCTTGCTGGACCTCGATGAAAGCGCGCGCGCGGTTGCCAAAGCCATCGATCAGATGCGCGGCGGTTTGCCGGACTTGCATAATATCAGCGACCAAAAGCGGTTCGCTGCTGTGCCAGGCTGAGGCGGTGAGTTTTTCGACATTGCCAATGACGCGGGTGACGCCCGGCAGGCTGCTCCAGGCGTGAGGGTCGATTTGTGCGGCACAGCCGGTGACAATGATGCTGGCCTCGGGATGGGTGCGATGGGCGCGGCGAATTTCCTGGCGCGCTTGGCGTTCGGCCTCGCCGGTGACGGCGCAGGTATTGATAATAATGGTGTCAGTGAGCGCAGCGGCCTCGGCATGGCCGCGCATGACCTCGCTCTCGAAACTGTTCAGGCGGCAACCGAAGGTGCGGATATCGAGGGTCATGCGGGGTAGAAATCATCGGCGAGGTGACCCGCGAAAACAGTGGCGACCGGGCCTTCCATCAGCACGTGATTATCGGCCCGCCAGGTGATGGCGAGACGCCCGCCATCCATTTCGACGCTGGCGCGGCGACCGGTCAGGCCACGGCGATGGGCGTTGACCAACGCAGCGCAGGCACCGGACCCGCAGGCCAAAGTGAGCCCCGCGCCGCGTTCCCAGACGCGCAGACGAATTTGGTCCGGCGCGTCGATCCGAGCGAAGCCGATATTGGCGCGTTCGGGGAAAATCCGCGCGCGCTCCAAAGCGGGGCCGAGAGACTCGATGGGCAGGTGGTTGAAATCGGCGACAAAAAATGTCGCATGCGGGTTGCCCATGCTGCAGGCGGCTGGCTTTTCCACCGGTCCCATCGCGAGGCGGAGCGATAATGTGTCCATCGGTTCGAGCAGCGGAATATCGTTCCACGTGAAACATGGCTCGCCCATATCGACCTCGACCAGGTTCGGGCCTTTGATGTCGGCCATGAGCAGACCCGCGCTGGTGCGGATGCGCAGGTGGCGCGCACCGGTTTCGGCGGCGAGCAAGGCGGCGACGCAGCGCGTGGCGTTGCCGCAGGCGCCGGATTCCGAGCCATCGGCATTGAGGATGCGCATGGTGGCGTCCGCATCGGCGGCGGGCTCGATCAGAATGATTTGATCACAGCCAATACCCCGCCTGCGATCGGCGAGTTGGGTGGCCTGGGCGGCGGTGAGCGACAACGCATGGGCGCGCGCATCCAGGACAATAAAATCATTGCCAGCGCCGTGCATTTTCACAAAGGCCAAGCCGTCGACCATTTCGCTCCTCAAAGGGGGTTGGATGGCCCGGTATATGGCGTTGTGGATGTGGCGGAAAGAGGGGTGAGGCTGCGATGGGCGAGGCGCTGGGCGGTGATGGGGTCATGGGTGGCGATTAGGCAGGCGAAAAGCTGTGCCTGTTGCAGCTTGAGCAGGAGGCTAATCAGCGCGTCGCGATTGGCTGGGTCGAGGGCGGCGGTGGGTTCATCAAGCAGGAGTAGTTTCGGGCGCAGGATCAGCGCGCGGGCGAGGGCGATGCGTTGGCGCTCGCCGCCGGAGAGGCGGTTGGGTGTGGTGTGCGCAAGGGACGGGGGCAAATTGAGGTCGGTGAGCAGGGCGGCGACGCGAGTGACGCGCTCGGCGCGGGTCAGTTGCGGGTGATGCAGTGCCAGACCTTCGGCGATGATTGCGCCGATGGTCATGCGCGGTGACAGGCTGGCGCCGGGGTCTTGGAACAAAATTTGGACGTCGGCGCGGCGACGGCGCAGGGCAGCGGGGCTGAGCGTCATGAGATTGTCAGGGCCGAGCAGGAGGCTGCCTTGAGCGGGGATCAGCCGGGCGATGGCGAGCAGGAGCGAGGATTTGCCGGTGCCGGAGGGGGCAATGAGGGCGATGGTTTCGCCGGGATGCAGTGTGAGGTTGAGCGGGGCGACGGAGAGGTGACGCACGGTAAGGTTGCGGACGGTGAGGATCGGGGTGGGGGGTGGCGGGGTGGGTTCGCGGATGGGTTGAGGGGGTGAAGGGGGCACGGATGATGGAGGGATGGCGGTTAGGCGTCCGGAATCGAGATGCAGGCGGGTAGCGTAGGGATCGATATGGGTCAGGTCGTGGGTGATCAACAGGGTGGTCAGGTTGCGGTAGGTGCGGATGTGCGCGAGGCGGGCGAATAGGGCAGTGCTGCTGTCTTGATCGAGGGCGGTGGTCGGTTCGTCGGCGATGAGCAGAGCGGGGTCGTTGGCGAGGGCGATGGCTAATGCGGCGCGTTGGCGTTCGCCGCCGGAGAGATGATGCGGATAATCATCGCGGGTGAGACCGACTTCGGCGAGCAGAGCGCGGACCCGCTGGGTGCGGTCGGCGCGCGGCAGTGATTGCTGGAGGGTGATGGCTTCGTCGATTTGGGCGGAAACGCGGCGCACCGGGTCGAGCGCGTCGAGCGGTTCCTGGAAGATCAGGCCGACGCGGCTGCCGCGCAGCTGGCGGAGTTGGGGCGGGGATGCGGTGAGGAGATCGATGCCGGTGATGGTGCATTGCGCGGCGTGACGGGTCAGGTTGGGGGCGGTTAGACCGAGCAAAGCGCGGGCGAACAAGGATTTGCCGGCGCCTGACGGGCCGGTGAGGGTGACGCTGGCGCCGGGTTCGATGGTGAGGTTGGGAATATCGAGCAGGGTGCGGGATTGATCGCGCAGGGTGAAGTTGCGCAGCGCGATGATCGGGTTGGTCATGATGAGTGGTTGGGGTCGAGCGCGTTGCGCAGCGCCATGCCGAGCAGAACGCTGGGCAGCAGGATGGCGGCGAGGCCGATGATGGCGGTGGCGGCGAGCCAAGGGGCGTTGGGATGGTCGCGGGCTTGCGCGGCGAGTGCGCCGAGGGACGTGGCGCCCTGGCCGGGGCCGAGATTGAGGAAAGACAAGCTGGCGAGCAGGGAGATCGAGCCTGCGAAACTGAACGGCAGATTGGCGAACAAAACGGCGCTGGCATTGGGCAGAATATGGCGGAGCAAAATCAGGTGGTCCGGCAGGCCGAGGGCGCGGGCGGCGCGGACATGGTCGAGCCTACGCGCGCGCAGGGTTTCGGCGCGGATTGCTGGGATCAGGCTGGTCCAGTTCAAGGCGAGCATGGCGATGAACAAGGCGAGCAGGCTGTGGCCGAGCAGGCTGGCCAGGGCGATGAGCAAAAACAGCACCGGCAAGGCGTTCCAGATTTCGACAATGCGCTGGCCAATCAGGTCCGGCCAACCGCCATAATAGCCTTGCAGCGCGCCGAGCGCGGTGCCGAGGGCGGCGGTGCTGAGGGTTAGAAGCAGGCCCGCGAGAAAGAGGAAGCGCAGGCTGTAGAGCAGGCCAGCCAGCACGTCGTGATCGCTGGCGTCGGTCCCGAGCGGTATGGTCCAGCCGGGTGACGCGGGGGCGCGGTGAGCGCGCCAGACCAGGCTGGTCGGGCCGTGCGGGTCGGGCGCCCAGATCAGCAGCGCGTGTTGGGCCGTTAGGATGTGGCGCAAAGCCGGATCGTGGAAATTGGCGCGAATTGCGGGGAGGGTGGGATCGAAGCGAGAGGCGGGGGTGAAGCCGAGCGCGGGCAGGCTGAGGGTGCCGTGATCAAGCACGAGCAACGGCTGACGGTTGGCCAGGAGGGGTGCGAGCAAGCCGAGCAGAGCGAGGGCGGTGAGGACCAGGAGAGCGGTGCGACCGGAGCGGTCGAGCTTGGACCAGAGGTGAGCGCGGGGTGCGTTAGACTGCATCCGGCGCTTGGGTTTTTTGGGGGAAGGTGCAGAATGGCGCGCCGGGGCAGCGCCAGCATTCGGGTTTGCGGGCTTTGCACAAATAACGGCCATGCAGGATCAGCCAATGATGGGCGGGGCGCAGCATGGGTTTTGGGATGCGGGCGACCAGGCCATTTTCAACAATCCGCACGGTGGCGCCGGGGGCGAGGCCGGTGCGGTTGCCGAGGCGAAAGATGTGGGTATCGACCGCCATGGTCGCTTGGCCGAATACTTCATTGAGCACCACGTTGGCTGTTTTACGACCGACGCCGGGGAGGGCTTCGAGGGCGTCGCGGTCAGCGGGGACGATGCTGTCATGACGCTCGACCAAGAGTTGCGCGAGGGCAGCGACGTTTTTGGCTTTGGTTTGCCAGAGGCCGATGGAGCGAATGTGCTGGCCGATGCGTTCGGCGCCGAGGGCGGCCATGGCATGGGGGGTTGGGGCGTCGGCGAATAAAGCGGGGGTGGCCTTGTTCACGGCAGCGTCGGTGGTTTGGGCGGAGAGCACCACGGCGACCAGGAGTGAAAATGGCGTGGTGTAGAGCAGTTCGGTTTGCGGGGTCGGGTTGTTGGCGCTGATCGCGTGCAGGAACGGAGCGATATGGCTGCGTTTCATCAGCCGGGGAGTCGTGGGGCTCGGGCGGGTGGGCATCGGGCGGTTGTGCTTGGGTGGGTCGGTTCTGACAAGGGGTGGGGCTTGTGGGGGTGCCAAGATGCACGATTATAGGAGGATGATGGACCGGATTGAGGAGCGTGAGGTGAGCGGCGGTGAGCCGGTATTGTTTCACGCGATATTGAAGCCGTATCGCAGCATGGGCTGGCGGGGTTTGGCGATTTTGTCCGGGGTGTTGGTGGCGTTTTCGCTGCTGGTGAATAGTTTGATGTATTTTTTGGGCGCGTTTCCGGTGATCGGGTTTAACGGCGCGGAGATGATTCTGGCGATCACGCTGTTTTGGATCAATATGCGCGCGGCGCGGGCATCGGAGGTGATTGTGCTGACGCAGGATCGGTTGAGCGTGACCTGGACGGACCCGCGCGGGCGGCGCAATCGGGTGGAGATGGGGACGGCATGGATGACGGCGGTGCTGGAGGAACGGCGCGCCAGTGTGCCGGTTTTGACCTTGGGCGGGCGCGGGAAGCGGGTTGCGGTTGGTGGGCATTTGGGTGAGGCGGAGAAGCGGGAATTGGCGGATGATTTGCAAGCGGCGTTGGCACGGCTGCACTCGCCGCGTTTTGATAATGTGCAGACGCGCGATTGAGCGTGGGCAAACGAAAAGGCCGCAGCGTGTGCTGCGGCCTTTTTTAGAGAGTTCAGCAGAGCGGCGTGGATTAGAAATCCATATCGCCCATGCCACCCATGCCGCCCATGCCACCGCCGCCACCGCCTGCGGGTGATTTTTTCTCGGGGCGTTCGGCAACCATGGCTTCGGTGGTGACCAGGAGACCGGCGACCGAGGCTGCATCCTGCAAGGCAGTGCGAACCACTTTGGTCGGGTCGATAATGCCGGCCTTGACCAGATCCTTGAATTCGCCGGTCTGGGCGTCGTAGCCCCAGCCATATTCATCACGATCCAGCACTTTGCCAGCGATGACTGCGCCATCTTCACCGGCATTTTCCGAGATCTGGCGCAACGGCACCTGGATCGCCTTACGGACGATTTCGATACCAAAGCGTTGATCGTCGTTCTCGGCTTTCAGCTTGCTGAGGATCAGCGAAGCGCGCGCCAGGGCGACGCCGCCACCGGGGACGATGCCTTCTTCGACGGCTGCGCGGGTGGCGTGCAGCGCGTCATCGACGCGGTCCTTGCGCTCTTTCACTTCCATTTCCGAACCGCCGCCGACGCGAATAACCGCGACGCCGCCAGCCAGTTTGGCCAGACGCTCTTGCAGTTTTTCACGATCATAGTCCGAGGTGGTTTCCTCGATCTGCGCGCGGATCTGGTTGCAGCGACCGGTGATGTCGGCCTTTTTGCCGGCACCCTCGACGATGGTGGTGTTTTCCTTTTCGATCAACACCTTTTTCGCGCGACCGAGCATGTTCAGCGTCACGGTTTCAAGCTTGATTCCGAGATCTTCGCTGATTACTTGGCCGCC
The DNA here is from genome assembly GCA_021828605.1 of Pseudomonadota bacterium. The sequence continues at coordinate 9,030 of JAJZEG010000320.1, forward strand.
GGTGAGGATCGCGAGATCTTCCAGCATCGCCTTGCGACGATCACCGAAGCCAGGGGCTTTGACGGCCGCGATTTTCAGACCGCCGCGCAGTTTGTTGACCACCAGAGTCGCGAGCGCTTCGCCCTCGACATCTTCAGCGATGATCAGCAATGGCTTGCCGGACTGCACGATGGATTCGAGCAGCGGCAGCATCGGCTGCAAGCCGGACAGTTTTTTCTCGTGGATCAGGATGTAGGGGCTATCCAGGTCCGCGACCATCTTTTCCGGGTTGGTAATGAAATAGGGCGAGACATAACCACGGTCAAACTGCATGCCTTCGACCACGTCGAGCTCAGTTTGGATGCCCTTGGCTTCTTCGACCGTGATGACGCCTTCATTGCCGACTTTTTGCATCGCCTCAGAAATCATCTTGCCGATTTCGGCCTCGCCATTGGCTGAGATGGTGCCAACTTGCGCGGTTTCGGTCGGGTTGTTGATTTTTTTGGTGCGCTTTTTCAGCTCTTCGACCACGGCGATAACCGCTTTGTCGATGCCACGCTTCAGATCCATCGGGTTCATGCCAGCGGCGACGGCTTTGACGCCTTCGCGGACGATGGCTTGGGCGAGGACGGTGGCGGTGGTGGTGCCATCACCAGCGAGATCATTGGTTTTCGAGGCCACTTCGCGCACCATTTGGGCGCCCATATTCTCGAAGCGATCAGCCAATTCGATTTCTTTGGCAACCGTCACACCGTCTTTGGTGATGCGCGGGGCGCCGAAGCTTTTTTCGATGACCACATTGCGGCCTTTGGGGCCGAGCGTGACCTTCACCGCATTGGCGAGCAGGTCAACGCCACGGAGCATACGCTCGCGGGCGTCGGGACCGAAACGGACGTCTTTAACAGCCATGTGTTTGTTCCTTTAGATAAACGTGAGATCAGCCCAGGGGCGAGCGAGACTCAGGCGGCTTTCTTTTTGCCAGCCGGGGTCGCTTCAATGATGCCCATAATGTCGGACTCTTTCATGATCAGCAGCTCTTCGCCGTCGATCTTGACTTCGGTGCCGGACCATTTGCCGAACAGCACATGATCGCCCGCTTTCACGTCCAGGGCGACGAGTGCACCTTGTTCGTTACGCGCGCCAGGGCCAGCGGCGATGATTTCGCCTTCCATCGGCTTTTCTTTAGCAGTGTCGGGAATGATGATGCCGCCGGCGGTCTTTTCTTCGGCATTGAGCCGACGAACGACAACCCGGTCGTGCAGGGGACGGAACTTCATATTTCGCTCCTGGATATAGTCAGGTTGAGATGAGGATGCTCATCAATCCGACCCTTGAGCGGCATCGGATTGCTAGCACTCCCATCGGGAGAGTGCCAAATAAGTAGGTTGATCGGTCGGCGATGTCAAGAACAGCAGCATTCAGCGGTGTTGAGTGCTAAATTATTGAACAAGAACGATTTTTTCTTGATTAATTGTTAAGAGTGATATGACAATATGATGATCCGGCGCGCAGGCGTCGGCTGTGCGACAGCATGCTGAATGGGGTGTGTGATGGAATTGAACCGGCAAATGCGCGATTATCGGCTGACCACGGCAGAGATTTTATATCATTTGCCCGATCATCCGGCGGTATTGCAGGCCTATATATGGCAGGAGCTCGATTTGGCACCGCGCTATCCAGCCTTGCGCCGGTTTTTGGGCTTTTGGGGGCGCAATCTTGATGGGCGGGTTCATTCGGTGCGGGTGGGGGTGGCGGCATCGATTACCGCAGGCGAGTGGCACCATCCGGTAGTGCTCACCATGCAGTGAACGAAAGACTGGGCAGTGAGCGAAAGCTGGGCAGTGAGCGAAAAGCGCGGGTTTCAAAGCGCTGATAAAAATAATTCTAACATTATGTTTTTTTATCTTTCGCAGGTGCCCCAGTTTGGTGTAGAGATTTTCTCATGATGGAGTTGTGTGCGTCGTTGTGATGGAGGCGCGCAGCAGCTTCCTTGACTTTGCGTGCGCGGTAACGCGGGCGCGGGGTGAAACGCCGGCACGGCACCACCGGTTGCTCATCGAGCATTTGCAGAATGTCGCTGATGGGGTCACTGATCGGTTGATGGTGTTGATGCCGCCGGGTGCTGCGAAATCGACTTATGGTTCGGTGTTGTTTCCGGCCTATTGGTTCAGTGCGCACCCGGCCAGCGATGTGATTTTGGCGTGTCATACCGCGTCGCTCGCCGAACATTTTGGCCGCATGACCCGCAGGGTGATTAATGAGCAGGGCAAATCCTTTGGTCTGAGCCTGACCGCTGATGGCCGGGCCGCGGGTCGGATGGTGTTGCAGGGCGGTGGGCAGTATTTTGCCGCAGGCGTGCGCGGCCCGATTACCGGACGGCGGGCGGATTTGATTGTCATCGACGATCCGATCAAATCCTGGGCCGATGCGGATAATCGGTTTGCGCGCGATGCGTTGCATCAATGGTATCGCACCGAGTTGATCTCCCGGCTCAAACCGGGTGGGCGGATTGTGTTGATTGTAACCCGCTGGCACGCGGATGATTTGGCGGGGCGGCTGATCGCGGGCGCGGATGGGTAGACGGTGTTGCGACTCCCGGCCCTCGCTGAAGCCGATGATCCGCTCAACCGGGCCGAGGGTGAGGCGCTGTGGCCGGATTGGGAGGATCGGGATCAGCTGATCCGACGCCGCGCCGCCATTGGTGAGCGGGCTTTCGCGGCCTTGTACCAGCAAGCGCCGCTCTTGGTGCATCAGAAATTATTTCCAGTCACCTTCGCCCGAATGCTCGATGCGCCGCCGCCTGTGGTTGCGCAAATAAGAGTTTTTGATGTTGCGGCGACCGCCG
>JAJZEG010000408.1 GCA_021828605.1 Pseudomonadota bacterium
CACCGCCCTCCAGCGCCAGACAGCCACAGGCCAGGGCCAGAATCATCGCCCGAGTCAGCTTCGGCTCGATCCCCGGTGCACTCGACCAGCCCATCCCCGGCTGCTGATCCACCCCGATCAGCAACACCGCCCGGCTCTGCGCCTCCTGCTCACGGCGAAATAATTTTTCGCTCCGCGCGCTGCGCCGCCAATCGATCATCCGCAGCGTATCTCCTGGATCCGCTGCCCGATATTGCCAGAATTGCTCGCCCGCGCCGCTGCGTCGGCGGCCATGGGTTCCCGCATCGAGCTGTCCGGCCAGCCGCTGCGCCGCCAGCACCAAAGCGGGCAGGGCGGCTGCCAGCGCGCCTGCCTGCCGGATATCGGGCGCCGGTCTCATTCCAGCGCGGCAGCCACCAGCCGCGCGATCAAATCCTCAATATCCACCCCCTCCGCCTTCGCCGCAAAACTCAACCCCAGCCGGTGGCGCAATATCGGCGCCGCGAGCGCGGCCACATCCTCGAGTTCCGGCGCCTCGCGCCCGTGCAGCAACGCCCGTGCGCGACCGGTCAACATCAGAGCTTGCGCCGCGCGCGGCCCCGGTCCCCAGTCCAAGACCGTGCTCAGATCCGGCAAAATCGGCGTCTGCGGTCGCGCGCCGCGCACCAGCCGCAGGATCGCCGCCACCACCTGCTCGCTCACCGGCATCGCCCGCACCAAGTGCTGCAACCCGATCAGGCCCTGCGCATCCAACACCGTCTCGGTCGGCACGGCTTGCAGCCCGGTGGTCGCGAGCAGCATCGCCCGCTCAGCCTCGAGGCGCGGATAATCGATCCGGATTTCCAGCAAAAACCGATCGAGCTGCGCCTCGGGCAACGGATAGGTGCCTTCATGTTCCAGCGGATTCTGCGTGGCCAACACATGAAACGGTGCGGGCAAGGCCCGGTTGATCCCCGCCACCGCGACCCGCTGCTCCGCCATCGCCTGTAATAAAGCCGACTGGGTGCGCGGGCTCGCCCGATTGATCTCATCGGCCATCAGCAACTGGGTGAATACCGGCCCCTCGATGAAGCGAAACCGCCGCGTACCGTCCGGCTCCTGATCCAGCACCTCGCTGCCCAGAATATCGGCGGGCATCAGATCGGGCGTGCATTGCACCCGGCGGGTACCAAGCCCCAGAGTCGCGGCCAGCAGCTCGACCAGTTTGGTCTTGCCCAGGCCCGGCACGCCCACGATCAACCCGTGCCCGCCCGCCAGCAGCACGCTCAAACACTGCTCGACCACGATTTCCTGACCGAAAATCTGCCGTGCCACCGCCGCGCGCACCAAAGCCAGCCGTTGCGTCGCCGCAGCGAATCCGGCAATTATGTCGTCACGGTCACTTATCGGCAACGAAATGCGCGCAGAGGTCATTTGTAATCATCCAACCGGTTTTTTCGGATCATGAACATCCTATATGGCATTGAACAGCGCAGAATATGAAGGGTCGCATTGAGTATCGTGACTGAACCAAGCCGGAACATCGACTTAGGCCCATCACCGCCGCATGCGTCGCATACGCCGCGCACTCCGGTCGATTGCGGGGTCTTGCCGTTCCTGATCAAGCGCGATGGCACCTGGCTCTATCGCGGCAGCCCGATCGGGCGTAAATCCATGGTCTGTCTGTTCGCCAGCGTGCTCCGACGCGGCGATTGCGGCAAGTTTCGGCTCGAAACCCCGGTCGAGCGCGGCGAAATCGAGGTCGAGGACGCGCCCTTCATCGCCACCCGCCTTGATTGGAGCGGCTCCGGTCGCGCCCAGCGTCTCAGTTTTTGCACCAATATCGATCTGGTGGTCACCGCCGGACCCGATCATCCGATTCGCATCGCTCATGATTTGTTCAGTTGCCACCCCACGCCCTATCTGCTGGTGCGCAACGGCGATGGCCGCCATCCGATCGAGGCGCGGATCAACCGCTCAGTCTATTACGAGCTGGTCGCCCTGGCCGAACCCGGCTTTCACCGAGGCAAGCGGGTGATGGGGGTGTGGAGCGATGGCGTGTTTTTCCCACTCGGCGAAATTCCCAATAGCGATAGCTAATCCTCGAATGCCCGACGCCGATTTTCTGCGCAGCACCCTGGTCAATCACCCAGCCCGGTCGCGCGCATCGCCAACCGCCCGGCCCGCCGCCGTGCTGGTTGCGCTGGAGCCGGGGCAGGGGGTCTGGCTCACCCGCCGCTCGGCCCAACTCTCCAAACATGCGGGCCAGGTGGCGCTGCCCGGCGGCACCATCGATCCGACCGACGCCTCGCCCGAGGCCGCCGCACTGCGTGAAGCGCAGGAGGAAATCGGTCTTGATCCCGCACAAGTCGAACTGCTCGGACGGCTCGATGATTTCCCAACCGGCACCGGCTTTCACATCACCCCGGTCACCGCGATAATTCATGGCACGCCGTCATTCACCCCAGCCCCCGGCGAGGTCGATGCGATTTTCCGCCTCGATTTCACCACGCTGCTGCACCCGGCCCAACCCGAATGGCGCCGCGCCACCTGGCATGGCGGTACCCGCGACTATCCGGTCTGGCCGCACCCCGATCACGTGATCTGGGGCGCGACCGCCTGGATTTTGCTGCACCTCGCTAAAGCGCTATCCGCGATAGCCTGATCAGGAGGTCGGTTGAGCGGCGGGCGTCTGCGGTGCCGCCGTCGCGGTATTCGCCGCAGGCAGTGCGGTCATCGGCACGGTGATCAATTTGGGAT
>JAJZEG010000208.1 GCA_021828605.1 Pseudomonadota bacterium
ACATCGCCTTTGCCCAGCAGCCCATGCGCGCGCAATTTATCATAGGCATCCTGGTACCAAGGCGATCCAGGATAATTATAAGCCAGCACCCCGGCGGTGCGCTTGGCTTCATCAACCAGTCCTAAATCCAGGTAGCACTCGACCAACCGCTCCAACGCTTCGGGCACGAAAGTCGTGGTCTGATAACGCTGCACCACTTTCTGAAAGCTGATAATCGCCGCCGGATACAGATTCTGCCGCTCATAAAACCGGCCAATCGCCATATTATGCCCGGCCAGCCGATTCTGCGCCAGGCGCAATTTGATCCGCGCATCGCTGGCATAGACGCTGTTGGGGAAGCGGGTGATCACGTCCTCCAGCGCCTGCGCGGCTTCCTTGGTGGTCGTCTGGTCGTGATGCACGCCTTCGATCTGCTCATAATAGCACAAAGCCCGCAGATAATAGGCATAGGCCGCTTCCGGGCTCGCCGGATGCAGCTGCACGAACCGGGTCAGCGCACCGACCGCGGCGGTAAAATTCTGTCGCTTATAATCGGCATAACCCTGCAACAAGGCCGCATGGGTCGCCCAGGTCGAATAAGGATGATTAACCTGCACCGCGCCGAACGCGGTCGCGGCTTTTTTGTTGTTGCCCTTGCGCAGTTGCGCAATCCCCGCCTCATATTCCGCACTCGCCGAGGGCGGCGCCGCGCTCATCCCGGTCACGGCTGATTCTTGGCCCGTGCTCGGTTTCGGGTGGCTGCTTCCAAACAGCCCGCAGCCGCTCAGCAGCAGCGGGAGTGAAAGCCAGATCGGCAACAGCCGGAGCGGGTGACGCGGTTTGACCAGGCGAGAATCTTTCATGACGGCGTCTATAGCACGACATGCGACGGCGCGAAGCCTGCCCGGATAATCCCGGTCATGACGCGCGCAACCCCACTTTGCCCTTGCGTAACCCTCGATTTATCGCTAATACCGCCTCTGGTCGCAGCATGGTGCTCGCGGCCCGATCTGCGTTGGTCCGTTCCAACCAAATCGTTTCTTCAACCGAGCCGGCCCTATCGCCGTGCCAGACGTGGGTATCTGATCAACCGTCGATCATTATCTATCCACGCACGCCAACCCGATCGGCCCAGAGCCGATCTCGTTTTCAAGGATCAACATCGTCTCATGGGTTCTACCGCAACTGCCACGCGCTCGCACGCTGATCAGCATGCTGCCGACAATGATTTTGCCGCCATGCTCGATAGCTCACTCGGCATCGATACCGGTTTTGAAGGCTCGGTGGTCACCGGCCATGTGCTGCGGATCGACGATGATTTCGTCGTTGTCGATGTCGGGCTGAAAAGTGAAGGCCGGGTACCGGTCAAGGAATTCGGGACCCAGGAAGTCAAGCCGGGCGACAGTTTCGATCTGTTCGTCGAGCGCTACGAGGATAAAGACGGCTCAATCGTGTTGTCGCGCGAAAAAGCCCGCCGCGAAGAATCCTGGACCACGCTGGAACGCGCCCATGAATCCGGCGTGCGGGTCAATGGCATTATCCATGGCCGAGTCAAAGGCGGTTTCACCGTCGATTTGGGCGGCGCCACCGCCTTCTTGCCGGGCAGCCAGGTCGATATCCGCCCGGTGCGCGATGTCACCCCGCTGATGGGCATGTCCCAGCCCTTCCAAATTCTGAAAATGGATCGCGCGCGCGGCAATATCGTGGTCTCGCGCCGCGCCGTCCTCGAAGAAACCCGCGCCGAGCAGCGCTCCGAGCTGATCCAGGGCCTCAAAGAGGGCCAAATCCTCGATGGTGTGGTGAAAAACATCACCGATTACGGCGCCTTCGTCGATCTCGGCGGCGTCGATGGCTTGCTGCATGTGACCGACATCGCGTGGCGCCGGATCAACCATCCCGCCGAAGCATTGACCATTGGTCAACCGGTGCGCGTGCAGGTGATTCGCTTCAATGCCGATACCCAGCGCATCAGTCTGGGCATGAAGCAGCTCGAGATCGATCCGTGGGAAGGTGTGGACGTCAAATACCCCGCCGGCATCAAGGCTGCGGGCCGCGTGACCAACATCACCGATTACGGCGCGTTCGTTGAGCTGGAACCGGGCGTCGAAGGTCTGGTCCATGTCTCGGAAATGTCCTGGACCAAAAAGAACGTGCATCCTGGCAAAATCGTCTCGACCAGCCAGGAAGTCGAAGTCATGGTGCTCGATGTCGATGCCTCCAAGCGTCGGATTTCGCTTGGCCTCAAGCAGGTCAGCCGCAATCCGTGGGAACAGTTCCTCGATGATCACCCCGTCGGCACCTTGGTCGAAGGCGAGATTCGCAACATGACCGAGTTCGGCCTGTTCATTGGTCTGGCCCCGGAAATCGATGGCATGATCCATATGTCGGACCTGTCATGGGATGATACCGGCGAACTGGCGATGGCCAAATACAACAAGGGCGATCAAGTCAAAGCCAAAGTGCTCGATGTCGATGTCGAAAAAGAGCGCATCAGCCTTGGCGTGAAGCAGCTTGAGGACGACCCCGCCGCTGGCGTGCTCGACCGGATGGGCAAGGGCATGATCGTCACCTGCGTGATCACCGCCGTGCAGACCAACGGGCTTGAGGTTAAGGTCGATGACGTGTTGACCGGCTTCATCCGCCGCGCCGAACTCGCCCGCGACAAAGGCGATCAGCGCCCGGAAAAATTCGCCGTCGGCGAAAAAATCGACGCGAAAATCACCGCGGTCGATCGCACC
>JAJZEG010000212.1 GCA_021828605.1 Pseudomonadota bacterium
CGTCGCCGATCTCGGCCAGAACAAAGCGATGATCCTGCGCAATCACGGCCTGCTGGTCGGCGGGGCGAGCATCGCCGAAGCCTTCCTCGAAATCTATTTCCTCGAACGCGCCTGTCAGGCCCAGATCGCGGCAATGTCGGGCGGGGCGAAACTGGTGATCCCGCCGCGCGCGGTGTGCGAACACACCGCCGGCCAATACCGCATGGATACCGGTGCCCGCGCCGGCCATGCCGAAATGGCCTGGCAATCGGCCTTACGCCTGGTCGATGACGGCGCCAGCCGCGCCATCGGCGATTATTGGAGCTAGAGCAACATCCGTGAGAAGATGCGAACGGAAAATGCTCTAAGTCTTTACCGCCTGAAGCAACACACCCTGGCTAGTGCCGCTGATCGCAACCTCGCCGGTTGCATCCAAAATCAGCGTCCCAGCACAGGTCACCACCGTCCCGGTGCCGGGCTTGGGCTCTAAGCCGGTAACCTCCCAGGCGATGGTCGCATGCGCCTCCATCGGCACCGGACGGCGAAAGCGAAACGAAAACCCCATGCCAACGGTCGGGCCGACTTGCGCAAAATAGGTCGCGGTCAACCCCATCATCAGCGCCGTGGTCTGGGTTCCCGAGGCAATCAACCCGCCAAACCGCGACCCCGCCGCAACCCCCGGATCATGATGCAGCGGATTGAAATCCCCCGCCGCCCGCGCGAAAGCCTGCGACGCCGCCGTCTCGAAATGATGGGTGATCGCAAACCGATCACCGATTTTAACCTCCATCAGCACCATTCCCTAATTTTCTCAATAATTTCATAATCTTGTCACATGAAACCGGCGTAACGCGGGTGCGTCCACCGCGCCGTCACCGATCTTGCCCGCCGCCCCGATAAGTGGCAATCCCTCACCTGTTTTCGAATAGGCTCCTGCCAACCGCACGATAACGCGTCCTATTGCGGCAGGGTTCAGACTGATAAGGGGATTGATTGTGGCTTTCAAACCATTGCGCAAAGCGGTGCTCCCGGTCGCCGGTCTCGGCACCCGGTTTCTGCCCGCCACCAAGGCGATCCCCAAGGAAATGCTGCCGGTGGTCGACCGCCCGCTCATCCAATACGCGATCGATGAAGCCCGCGCGGCTGGCATCGAGCAATTCTGCATGGTCACCGGACGCGGCAAAACCGCGCTGATCGATCATTTCGACGTCGCTTTCGAGGTCGAACAAAACCTCGCCGCGCGCGGCAAACACGAAGCCCTCAGCTTGCTGCGCTCCGCCGCCATGGAACCCGGCTCCATCGTCACCGTGCGCCAACAAGTCCCGCTCGGCCTCGGCCACGCGATCTGGTGCGCCCGCGCCTTCATCGGCGATGATCCGTTCGCGATCCTGCTCCCCGACGATCTGGTCCTCAGCGACCGGCCCTGCCTGCAACAGCTCGCCGATATCTACCGCGAAACCGGCGGCAATGTCGTCGCCATCGAAGAAGTGCCGATGGAACATGTTAATCGCTACGGCGTGCTGAAAACCGGCACCATCGAGGACAAGTTGGTCGAGGTGCTCGGCCTGGTCGAAAAACCGCAACCCGAAAACGCCCCCTCCAACCTCTCGATCATCGGCCGCTACGTGCTGCTCCCGGAAGTCATCACCCATCTCGCCCGCATGGAACGCGGCGCGGGCGGCGAGGTGCAACTCACCGACGCGATGGCCAACATGATCGGCCACGCCCCCTTTCACGGCCTGAAATTCGATGGAAGGCGCTTTGATTGCGGCGACAAAGTCGGCTTTCTCGAAGCCCAGATCGCCTTCGCCTTGCAACGCCCCGACCTCGCCGCCGCCGTGCGAAATTTTCTAACACGCTATCAGGCGGTTTAATCCCATGACCTTCACCCATCATTTCGCCACCAGCATGCTCCGCGAGTATGATATTCGCGGCATTGTCGGCGAAACCCTGCATGTCGAGGATGCCTTTGCCCTCGGTCGGTGCTTTGGCTCGCTGATCGCGCGCCAAGGCGGCAGCCGCGTCGCAGTTGGCCGCGATGGCCGCCTATCCTCGCCCAAACTTTCCGCCGCCTTGATCGAGGGCTTGATGGTGAGTGGCATGCAGGTGCTCGATATTGGCTGCGGCCCGACACCCATGCTGTATTTCGCCGCCACCACCGAAGCGATGGACGGCGCGGTGATGGTCACCGGCAGCCACAACCCGGCCAATTACAACGGCTTCAAAATGATGCGCGGCAAAAAGCCGTTTTTCGGCCCTGACATCCAATCGCTCGGCCACATCGCGGCGAGCGGCGATGTGGTCGCCCCCACCACCGGCAGTTGCGTCCGCCGCGACATTAGCGACGCCTATGTCACCCGCGTCGCCCAGGATTGGCACGGCGGCGCCGCCCGGCTGAACATCGTTTGGGACCCCGGCAATGGTGCTGCGGGCGAGGTGCTCGCCGAGCTGGTCAAGCGCCTGCCCGGCGAACATCTGATCATTAACGGCACCATCGATGGCCGCTTCCCCGCCCATCACCCGGACCCGACCGTGCCGCGCAATCTCGAACAGCTCATCACCGCCGTGCGCAAACGCGGGGCCGATATCGGCATCGCCTTCGATGGCGATGCCGACCGGATCGGCCTGGTCGATGATACCGGCGAAATCCTCTATGGTGATCAATTCCTGATCCTGCTCGCGCGTGACCTGCTGGTCCGCCAGCCGGGTGCCACCATCATCGCCGATGTCAAA
>JAJZEG010000414.1 GCA_021828605.1 Pseudomonadota bacterium
CCTCTTCGCCATCCAAGCCCGCCTTAACCGCCTTTTGCACCGCTTTAATGCGCTCCTGCTCCGCCCACCCTCCTTGCTTCCCCCTCCCCCGCGTGGGGAGGGCCGGGGTGGGGTTGGGGTGCAATCCGAGAGTCGTGGGGAGCAATCAAAGAGTCGTGGGGTGCAATCCAAAAGTCGTGGGGATCAATCAAAGAGTGATGAATCCCCAACCCCCGAATCCGCAAAAATCAAAATCCCCACCAGCAAAAACTGGCTAGGCAAACGCATGCCCAGCTATCTGATCAACGGGTTGCGCTATGAGGTCGATCATTTCCTCGCCCAACCCGAAACCATGGCTCTGGTCGCCCAAACCCCGCAACTCGCGGCCCAAGTTTTCCGCCCCCTCTGCCGCTTTTTCTCGCTCCCGATTCCGCTCTACCTCCAACTCCCCCCCAGAGTCCGCAAACCCCGCAAACCGCGTCCGCCACATTTACGCAAACCCAAACCCAAACCGATCAAACCACCAAAACCCCCCGAACCCACCTTCCTCGACTATCTCCTCGCCAAATACCCACCCACCGACAATCCGCCCGCTTATCCGAGCCAAATCAGAAAAATTTTCTCGCGGTAAGGAGCGAAAAATCACGCCTAAATCGTTACGTGTCCGAAATAAAAAAATCGGAATTGCAGGGCAGGGGGCGCGCCTCGTCAAAAATGGCGTGGCCAGCGCTCGGTTGGAAAAACCGCGCGAAACATTTACTTTTGCGCGAGGTGAGTTATTGTAACGGTTAACTATAGAATTGAATCTTTTGGTTTCAGGAGGATGGCGTGAACTATCGCGTGAAAAAACGGATTATGGTGCTTAGTTTATTGGGATCGGCGGTTTTGACGGTGGCGGGCTGTGCGACCGAGAGCCATCGGGTGATCGAGCCGCCGAAGGTGAGCATGGCGGGCACCGCCTATTCCGGGCCGCGTTATACGGTGGCGTTGGGCAGTTTCGCCAATCAATCGAGTTATGGCACCGGCATTTTTGGCGGCGGTGATGTGCTCGGCAGTCAGGCCAAGGCGATTTTGGAAACCGATTTACAGCAAACCAACCGGTTCAACGTGGTGGATCGCAATAATATGGCGCAGTTGCGCAGCGAGGCGGGGATGCGCGGCGAAAGCCAATCACTGCAAGGCGCGCAGGTGGTGATTACCGGGGCGGTGACCGATTTTGGTCGGCGCACCACCGGCGATCAGGAATTATACGGCATTTTAGGGGCGGGAAAAACCCAGACGGTTTATGCCAAGGTTGATTTGGATGTGGTCGATGTCCGCACCTCGCAGGTGCTCTACGCGGTGCAGGGGGCGGGCGAATATCGGTTGAGCGACCGCGAAATGTTAGGGTTTGGCGGCTCGGCAGGGTATGATTCGATTATTAACGGCAAGGCGCTGAACCTCGCAATTATGCAGGGTATTGATAAACTAACCCTGGGGATGCAGAACGGCGCTTGGTCGCCGATGCGGCCGGGTCAATAACCGGCGATTAAGCGGAGGGGTGCGATGCGGATGCGTGGGGTGATCATGATCCCGGCGATGGGGGTGCTTAGCTTGTTAGCGGGCTGCGCCATCGGCCCGAAGCCGCTTTATTATTGGGGCAATTATCAACGAGTGATGTATCAAATCCAGGTCAAGCCCGGCAGCCTCGATAACGCAGCAGCGATTAATAAATTATCGACCAATCGCCCTAAAGCAGCGGCGGCAGGGCTGGCCGTGCCGCCGGGTGAGCATGCCGAATTGGGTTATTTGCAATATCAAGCTGGCGATCAAACGCAGGCGGCGGCACAGTTTCGCACCGAGGAGAGCCTCTATCCGTCATCGCGCGTCTTGATCAACCGCTTGTTAGCGAAATTACCCCCCAAGGCGGGAGCCACGTCATGAGCATGCGCGGCGTGATCGGTGCGGCGATGCTGGCGGCGGCGGCGTTGCTGTTGAGCGGCTGTGCGGGAAAACCAAATCTCTATGATTACACCGCCTATCAGGCGCACCCGCCAACCTCGATTCTGGTGCTGCCGCCGATTAATCATAGTGTCGATGTGAAGGCGCCGGACGAATATCTATCAACCGTCACCAAGCCGCTCGCCGAGCAGGGTTATTACGTGTTTCCGGTCTGGTTGGTTGATGATTATTTGCGGGCGAATGGCGAGAATGGCGGCACGCAAATCCAGTCCATTCCGCTCAGCAAATTAAATTCGGTATTTCATCCCGATGCGGTGCTCTATACCACCATCCATCATTGGGGTCAGAAATATCGGATTATCGAATCCGATACGATTGTTGATATTTCATGCCGATTAGTCGACGCCTCGACCGGAACCTTGTTATGGCGTGGCAAAATTAATTACGTTTACAGCAGTAATCAGGGGCAATCGAGCCCGATTGCGACGTTGGTGGTCGCGGCGTTAGCGCAGATTTTGAACCAACGGACCGCCTTCGCGCGACGTGCCGCGACAACGGCGAATGAGTTGTTATTCTATAATCCAAACACCGGCTTGCCCTATGGACCCTATAATCCAAAAGCAAAAACCGACGCGCGACGCTAGAGTATCCGTTGTGGTCAAGCGGCGTAAGGTTGCCAATTTCGTCTGGCTTTGAGTAGAGCGTTTGCGAGGACGACGAGTTTACGCATGATGGCGACGATGGCGATTTTTGGTGGTTTTCCGGCGGCGATCATGGCCTGATATTTGG
>JAJZEG010000395.1 GCA_021828605.1 Pseudomonadota bacterium
GCTGTGCGATGCTTGTAAGTCCAGCTCAGGCATTAATCCGCCATTGAAGCTGATATCGCCCTTGGTAAAGGCCAAGGCTTTTCCAGCAAGACTAAAATGTCCGCGCAATAGATTGAGCCCGCCGGAGGGGTTGGGCGCTGCGGCGGTGCCGCCGAGATGTAATCGACCACCAAGATCGGCGAAAATGCCATCGCCACGAATGAAAATCTGATTTTTTGCAAAAATGGTCAGGTTCAGGTTGATCGGCGGCGGTGCGGCGGGCTTTGGCAATTTTTGTCCCGGACGGATAATAGTGAGATTGGCCACTGACGGTGGTAGGGCATGCGGAATGTTGATGTTGGCTTGATCGATATCAAGTTGACCCCCAATGCCAACGCCGGTTTTTACCGCGCCGGTGACATGAACGCGGCCGCCCAGAGTTTCGGTGATGATGTCACTCGTGATTGGTTGAGCCTTGTTGAACTGAACGATGATATTGATCGGCATCGGTGCGATCAGACCAACCGTGCCGGTGCCGGTGATCGTGCCTCGCCCGGCGGTTGCACGCAGGTTGCGCAAAATCAGGCTCTCGCCTGATGCGCCGAGCGTTGCGGTGATGTTGGATAAGTCAAGACCTGAACCGATATTTTGCAGCACGCCGCCGGTAAGCGTGACCGTGCCGCTTGGCTTTGGCCGTGCGGTCGTGCCGCCGATATGCAGATTAGGTGTTAGAGTTCCAGCAATGCGTGTGCCTTGCGCCGAGGTTAACGGGTTGAGCAAGCCGAGATCAATGGCCCCTTGGACCGTGAGGGCGAGACGACCCTGACCGCCCACAGGTACTGAGCCGCTCGCTTGGAGGCGTGATACGACTCCAGCGCGGAGTGTGGCCGTGCCGGTGGCTGACTGCCCGTGGAGATGCGCCGCAAGAGTTGCACTGATCGGCGGCAAACTTGCCGCTGGACCGGTTGGCATATGCAGGCGCGTGAGGGCGATAGTGATGGTGCCTTGGGGTGCGGCGAGAGCCCCAGACAAGGTGGCTGCGGCGTTCAGTTGACCCTGGGCGCGCAATGTCGGGAGTGCGGCTTCGATGATCGAGGCGGGGATGTGATGCAGCGCCACGCTGGCTGCGAGATGGGGGCGGACGGTGCCATTTATGGTTAATGTGCCGCCCGCGCCCAGGCCACCAAAGCCGATGGCGAGATGGTGCACGGCGATGCTGGGATGCCATTCGATCGTGGTGGGATGCTGCAAGTTCAAGGTTAGGCCACGAGCCGCGGCGAATAGGCGGCTGATCGTCGTGCGGTGTCGGGCCGTATTAACAATGCCCGCGAGGGTGATTGAAGCGGGACGTCCGGCGAGTTGGGAAAATCGGCCATTCACCGTGATTGCAGGGGTGCGTAGCGGGCCGGTCGCGCCGATAACGACGTTGCCGTGCAGTTGCGGGGCGCGCAGCCCGGAGAGAATAGCGCGAGCGCTGATGGTTGGTTGATGGGTCGGGTGATTCAATTTGGCGGTAAGTGACGCGGCGGCAAGGCTGATATGCGGCCCGAAACCGAATTGCTGCACTGTCGCACTGAGGCTAAATGGCTTGCCAGATACGTGATTGAACGCCGCATGCAGCGAACCCCTGATCGCGACATTCAGTAATTGACCGAGATCGGCAAGCTGCCCGATGGAGATGTGCATTGTCCCGGTGGGCCATTGACGGGGCGTTAATTGGACTTGGCCAGCTCCTTGCATCGATTTCCAGTTGAGCTGGGCGAGGGATGCGTTGATCGTGCCCGTGGGGCTGCGGGTAAACTTCCCATTCAGAGAGAGTTTTGCGCCATCGAGCGAACCCGCACCGGTTAGGGTGACGTGCGGGGTGTGGGGTAGATGACTAGCAGCGATCGCCAAGGTGAATGGGCCGGATCGGACCGATTTGGCGGCGATCACGCCGGAGACTGTGGAGGTGAGCGAAAAATCGGTGCGCGGCCCGGTGATGGCGATGCGTTCGGCGACATGGCCGGTCAATTGTGGGTCGACCAGGGTGATATTTGGTTCGCGCAAGGCGCCTTGCACGGCGAGTTGGGTCGGCGTGATGCGACCTTTGAGGTTGGCGTTGAGCAGAGCGATTTGCAGGGTGAGATGGTGCACGTCGATGATGGCGTGATCGCGCGATAACGCGCCGGTGAGTTTGGGTGTGCGGCCGAGCCATTTGACTAAAGCGGGGGCGCCGCCAGTGATGATGGCTTGGGTGGTGAAGCGGGCGGATTGGCCGGATTGACTGCTGATCAAGTCAGCGTGGAGTGTCGCCTTGCCGGTGAGATGCTGTTTGGCGAGAGCGGCGAAGGGTGCAAGGTCCGGCACGGTGACGGTGAGATGGGCGCGCGGCGCGGCGCGATCTAGGGCGAGTGTGCCGTTTGCCGTGGCACGCAGCGCGCCGAGTGCGGCGGTGATTGTTAGTTGTGCGGCGGTACGCGGCCCGGTGAGGGTGGCGTGAACAGCGAGACCGCGTTGATCGAATTTTGGTCCGATGAACTGGCCAATCGGGCCGTTGGGGGGTTCGGTGACGGTGATGCTTGACTGCACGCGGCTCGGGGTCAGCGAGCCCCTGATATGGTAATGACCGCGCTGACCGGCAGCGATGGCCAGGATATCGATGGTGCTATTGTGATGGGCAAGGTGGCTGGCGTGACCATTGATTTCGAGAGTGACCGGATGGCCGATGACCGGGGCGGCGATGATG
>JAJZEG010000188.1 GCA_021828605.1 Pseudomonadota bacterium
CGCCATGACGCCATTTTTGGTGCAATGTTGAAAACAGTTGATGTCGCCTATCAGAATCTGGAATCACTGGATCTGGGCGTCACCACCATCGATCATTATTTCGACGGTCTCGGCGGCATGAGCCGTGCGGTCAAAGCCGCGAGCGGCAAGGATGCGGCCCTCTATATCGGCGATCAAACCACCGGCGATGGTCTGGTGCGGACATTGAGCGAGCAGGTTTCGATGGAAACCCGCACCCGCATGCTCAACCCGAAATTTTTTGAAGCCATGCTCGCCCATGGCGCCGAAGGCGTGCGCAATATCGAAGCCTCGGTCACCAACACGCTCGGCTGGTCCGCCACCACCGGCCAGGTCGAATCTTGGATTTACCAGGAAATCAGTGCGGTTTTCGTGCTCGACCCCGAGATGCGTGATCGGATCGCTACCCTCAACCCGATTGCTTCGGCGCGTCTCGCGAACCGGCTGATCGAGGCCCATGAGCGCGATTACTGGGCCCCGGATGCCGAAACTCTGGCCGCCTTGCGCGATGCTGGCGCCGAACTCGAAGACCGGCTCGAAGGCCTCGGCCCCGATCCTGGCAGCGACCACCGAACTCTGGAGCGCGCAGCATGAACACCATCGTCCATCCCAATTCGGTCGCCCAACGTCTGGCAGGGGCAAGTTGCGGCACCTCGTGCGGCGATGGTGATGGCGAGGGCAGTGTGCAAATCTCACTCGATCCAAGCCTGCGCATCGGCGGTGCCAAAGTATTCGCCGTGTACGGCAAAGGCGGCATTGGCAAAAGCACCACCTCGTCCAATCTCTCCGCGGCCTTCGCAACCATTGGCAAACGCGTGTTGCAAATCGGCTGTGATCCGAAACATGATTCAACCTTCACCCTCACCAAACGTCTGGTGCCGACGGTGATCGATGCGCTGGAAGCGGTCGATTTCCATCCCGAAGAATTGCGCATCGAGGATTTCGTCTATCCAGGGTTCGGCGGCGTGCAATGCGTCGAAGCCGGCGGCCCGCCAGCCGGCACCGGCTGCGGAGGCTATGTTGTCGGCCAAACCGTCAAACTCCTGAAAGAGCATCATTTGCTCGATGATTCCGATGTGGTGATTTTCGACGTGCTCGGCGATGTGGTGTGCGGCGGTTTCGCCGCCCCTTTGCAACATGCGGATCGCGCCTTGATTGTGACCGCGAATGATTTCGACAGTATTTTCGCGATGAACCGCATCGTCGCCGCCATTGGTGCGAAAGCCAAAAACTACAATGTTCGCCTCGGTGGGGTCATCGCCAATCGCAGCAACGAAACCGACCAGCTTGATCGCTATAACCAGGTAACCGGCCTCTCCACCTTGGCGCGTTTCCCCGATCTCGATGTGATCCGCCGTTCACGCCTGAAAAAAAGCGTCCTGTTTGAAATGGACGACACGCCCGGCCTCGCTGAGGTCAAACAAACCTATCTCGATCTTGCTGAAAAACTCTGGGCCGGTGTCGAACCCCTCACCGCCATTCCGCTCAAAGATCGCGAGATTTTTGATCTCTTGGGGTATGAATAATGAATGGCACCACCTATGAGCGTCGGCGCGGCGAGATCGAACATTATTTTGATCGCACCGCACTGAGCGCCTGGGCGCGCCTGACATCGGACGCACCGCTCGGGCGTATCCGCAGCACCGTTCGCGCCGGGCGCGATGCGATGCGCGCGACGTTGTTAGGGATGTTGCCCGATGATTTAACCGGTGCTCGCCTGCTCGATGCCGGATGCGGCACTGGCGCGCTCGCCTTGGAGGCCGCTCGGCGCGGGGCCGATGTCGTGGGCATCGATATCTCGCCGCAACTGATCAGCATCGCCTCTGATCGCACTGCTAGCGACTCAGCATCGCGCAATGTCAGTTTTCGTGCGGGCGACATGCTCGACCCCGCGCTCGGTCGCTTCGATTACGTGGTCGCGATGGATTCACTGATCCATTACAACGCGCCAACGGTCGTTGATGCGCTCAGCAAACTTGCCGATCGCGTCGATCATGCCATCCTGTTCACCTTCGCCCCGCGCACGCCAATCCTGGGCGTCATGCACGCCGTCGGTCGCCAATTCCCGCGCGGTGATCGCGCACCGATGATCGAGCCCTTGGCCGAAACCGCACTCCATCGCGCCATCCGCACCACCCCAGCGCTCGCGCCCTTTGCCATCGGGCGGCGCGAAAAAATCGCCAGCGGGTTTTATGTCTCCAAAGCGTTGGAGCTACATCGGTGAAACGCCAAACCTCCAGCAAAATGGCGCCATTCTGGATGCGGCTCGATGCCAGTTGGCTGCCCTTTGCCGATGCGGCAACCCCCGAACTGCCGATGCCGCGTCTGCTGCGCCTGTCCTTATTCCAGGTCACTGTCGGTCTTGCCCTCGCTTTGATGATTGGCACCTTGAACCGGGTGATGATCGTCGAATTGCGCGTCTCGGCGGCCTTGGTCTCGTTCATGATCGCGGTGCCTTTATTGCTCGCTCCCGCCCGCGCGATCATCGGCTTTCGCTCTGATCATCATCGCTCCGCCTTTGGCTGGCGGCGGGTGCCGTATATCTGGTTCGGCACCATGGGCCAATTTGGTGGCTTCGCGATCATGCCCTTCGCGCTCATCGTGTTATCGGGCCATGTCCGCACCCATATCGGACCCGCGATTGGCGATATCGGTGCGGCTTTGGCGTTTCTCATG
>JAJZEG010000302.1 GCA_021828605.1 Pseudomonadota bacterium
CCAAATGCTGGCGGAGCAAAAATATCTGCCGTGCCGTCGGATTATGCAGCACCGGCGCAGGCAAGGTGATGGGGACCGGCGCCGAGATCCCGGTTTCGCGCCGCTGACTGGTCACAAATAGTCTCGCACTCACCACTAACCCAGCGTAACGGCTGGCGGCCAAACTCACCTGCCAGCGCCCCGGTCCGGCCTGCCGCGCGCGCAGCCCAAAACGCTCCGCTGGCAATCGCTTAAGCTGCACACGCAAGGGGGGGCGCAGCGCCAGGACCAGCCGCTTCACCCCGTAATTACTGACAATTCGCCAGAAAATCGTCGCGCGCCCACTCGGGCGGGACATCACCACCCGCTCCAACGCCACGCGCGGCGCTACCGGCCTGATCACCTGCAAATTGAGCCGCGCAATCCGCCGCCAAAACGGCCCAACCTGCAAAACCCCGCTTTGGGTTACAATCCAATGCGCCCGGAAACTCCCGCCGCCAATCGCTTGCAGCCTTTGCCCCGCTTTGCCAAACCGCACCACCGGCCCCGCATCACCGCGCGCCACCCCGGTGACAATCAATGACAGCCGGGTTCCCGCAAACACGCGCCTCGACCGCTGCGACTCCAGCACCAAGGGCCCCTGCCCGGTCCAGGACGGCGGCGTCAGCCAAATTTGCAGTTTCGGCGCTGGCCCGATCATGTCGGGCAATGCAAAGCCGCGCGCCAGCCTTGGCCCGGCCTGCGGACCCGCGAATACCGCCAGCACCACCACGCCCAACAGCATAATCGCCCGCAGCCCAAACCGGTCCCGGCGGAAAAAATCGAGCGCCGGCGCACCCACCCGCGCACGGCCAATCTGCTCGGCCAACCGCACCCGATGCGCGGCAAATAGCCGCACCGCGACCGGTTGCGGCGGCGCCTGATCCGCACTGACCAGCCGATCATCCACCATCGCCAGGCTCCACGGCGCCAGCCACGAATCCCGCTCGATCCGCCGATCCATCTCAGCCCGGGTCGGGCGCGCAACCTGCCGCCCCGCCCACACCACCGAGGCGGTTAAAGCCAGCAGTGCCCCCAAGCGCAGCCCAATGCCCGACCCACCCGCTAACAGCACCATCACATAGGCCAAAACCACCGCAACCGGCCCGATCGCGACCGCAGCCAACGCCTCGACCCATAAGACCAAACCCGCCCGCCGCCGCACCGCGTCGAGCCGCGCGCGCATCAGCCAGACCCGCCCAACGCGCTTGCATCCGGCACAATATCGTCGCCCCACAACGCATCGACCCGTTGCCGCGCTTTAATCACCCAATCGCGCCCGCCATCCAGTAAAATCTCCGCCGCCATCGGTCGGCCATTATAGGTGCTGCTCATCACCGCCCCATACGCCCCCGCATCCAGCAGCGCGACGCCTGCACCCGGGGCCAAATCCGGCAAATCATAGAAACCAAAACGATCACTGCTCTCACAAACCGGCCCGACCAGCTCTGCCGGCATGCCTCTCTGTGCCGCAACCGCCGCACCCACCGGCACCACGCCATGGCGCGCATCATATAAAGCCGGGCGCAGCAAATCATTCATCCCGGCATCCAGCACCACAAAGCGTCGCTGCGCCGTCGTTTTCACCCTGGTCACCGAGGCGAGCAAAAGGCCCGCAGGCCCAACCAGCCAGCGTCCCGGCTCGACCAACAGGCTCAAATCCCGCCCGACCATCAACCGCGCCACCATCGCCGCAAAAGCGGGCAGTGCAAATCCCGGACCATCATCATAAGGAATGCCAAACCCGCCGCCCAGATCCAGAGACGTCACCCTCAAGCCCTGCGCCGCCAGCGCATCGACCAGCGCAAGCACTCGCCGATACGCCGCCTCGAACGGGGCGCAATCAAAAATCTGGCTGCCAATATGCGTGGAAAACCCGACCGGCTCGATCCCCTCTAACGACGCAGCATGGCGAAATAACGCCGCCGCCTGATCATAATCAATGCCAAATTTATCCTCAGCCCGCCCGGTGCTGATTTTATCATGCGCCCCCGCCGCGATATCCGGGTTTACCCGCAACGCAACCGGCGCCACCACGCCGAGCCTGCGCGCCATCGCGGCAATCACCGGCAATTCCTCGGCACTCTCCACATTGATCTGGCCGATTCCCGCGCCCAGCGCCTGCTCGATCTCATCAACCCGCTTGCCGACCCCGGAATAAACCATCGCCCCCGGCGCAATCCCTGCGGCGCGCGCCCGGCCAAACTCGCCAGCACTGGTCACATCCGCGCCCGCACCGCCTGCGCGCAGGAGTGAAAGCACCGCCAAATGATCATTCGCCTTCACCGCATAGCGAATATCGACATTCACCCCCGCCGCCGCGAACGCCCCGCGCAGCGCGGCTAAGCGTCCGCGCAATACCGATGCGCTATAAACCCAGCTCGGCGTGCCATGCGCGGCGGCAATCCGCGCCAGCGGCACCTCGTCGAAACAGAGCCCGTCCAGCGCATCAAAACGCAGCCAGGGCCGCGCCGCCACCAGCCGATGCCAAGGCTGATCGCGCATCAAATCCATCGCCAATGCCGTTATTGCCGCGATGGATATTGATGCGGAAAAGTCAGCGCGCTCGCTGGCCCTGGCGGCGTCGGCGCACCGGCACGCCCGCATCCGCTCAAGCTCGCCACCGCCAGCACCGCCAATACCAGCCAACCCGCTCGTTGCATCATTATCATGCC
>JAJZEG010000341.1 GCA_021828605.1 Pseudomonadota bacterium
GTGATGGTAACCCATCGGAGCCTGTTCGATGGCTCGAATGAAGGGATCGCCTGTGCGGCGAAACGGTGTTTTTCGGTGCAATATCACCCGGAAGCGAGCCCCGGCCCTTCGGATGCCCATCATTTGTTCGGGCGCTTCACGGCGATGATGGACGGGAAAGTATAAGGAGTTTATGGGGTTATTGGTAGTTTTGTGTATAAGCTGGTAAACTCTGTATAATCTGATCATGAACCCCGTTCGAAACCCGTTCGCGCCCGGCGCCGGTACCCGCCCGCCAGAATTGAGTGGGCGGGTGGCGTTGATTGAGGAAACGCGGATTGCGATCGAGCGGGTGAAATTGCGACGCCCGGCCAAGTCGGTGATTGTGGTGGGGTTGCGCGGTGTGGGCAAGACCGTGTTGTTAAATGAATTTGGCGATTATGCGCGTGCGGCGGGATGTCGGACGATTTTGATCGAAGCGCATGAAATCAAGCCGTTACCCGATTTACTGGTGCCGCCATTACGGCATTTACTGCTGGCGTTTGATCGGCTTGGCGCGCTGTCCGAAGCGGTGAAGCGCGGATTGCGGGTGCTGAAAAGTTTTATGGGCGCGGTGCGATTGAAATATGGTGAGGCAGAGCTGGCGCTCGACATCGATCCGGAACTGGGGTCGGCGGATAGCGGTGATTTGGAGATGGATTTACCGGCTTTGTTCCAAGCGGTCGGTCAGGCGGCGATTGATCGCGGGCAGACAGTGGTACTGCTGATCGATGAGCTGCAATATTTGAACCCGCTTGAGATGAGCGCGCTGATCATGGCGCTGCACCGGATCAATCAGGAACGATTGCCCATTTTGATGTTCGGCGCCGGGTTGCCGCAAGTGTTGGCTCTCGCCGGGAAATCGAAATCCTATGCGGAACGGCTGTTCGATTTTCCCCGCGTCGGGTCGCTGTCAGAGGCCGACGCCGCGGAGGCGATCCGCAAGCCGATCGAGGCGGAAGGTGAGCGGATTACTGAGGAAGCCTTGATCGCGCTGATTGCGCAGACCCAGGGTTATCCGTTCTATTTGCAGGAATGGGGCTATCAAGCGTGGCAGGCGGCGGCAGCGTCACCGATTACCCGCGCGGATGTGGAAACCGCGACCGAGGTTTCAATCAAGCGGCTGGATGAAAGTTTTTTCCGGGTGCGGTTCGATCGGCTGACGCCGCGCGAGAAAGACTATGTGCAAGCGATGGCGCGTCTGCCCGGATCGGGGCCCTACCGGTCGGGTGATGTGGCGGACGCGCTTGGATTATCGGTGCGAACCGTCGGGCCGGTGCGGAATAATCTGATCGAAAAAGGCATGGTTTATGCGCCTGCTTACGGCGATACCGCCTTCACCGTGCCGTTGTTCGAGTTGTTTTTGCAACGATTATCAGCGATCAAACCGCCCGCCACCGAGGAGCGAAATAATGCCTAAACGCACTGATATTAAATCGATCCTGATCATCGGCGCTGGCCCGATTGTCATTGGCCAGGCCTGCGAGTTTGATTATTCGGGGGCGCAGGCGTGCAAGGCGCTGCGCGAGGAAGGCTATCGGGTGATTTTGGTCAATTCGAACCCGGCCACCATTATGACCGATCCGGATTTGGCCGATGCGACCTATATCGAGCCGATTACGCCGGAGATGGTGGAGAAAATCATCATCAAGGAACGCCCGGATGCGTTGCTGCCGACCATGGGCGGGCAGACCGCGCTCAATACCGCGATGAGCTTGGATAAAGAGGGGATTCTGGCCAAGCATGGGGTGGAGTTGATTGGTGCGCGGGCGGAGGTGATCGATCGGGCGGAGGATCGGTTGAAATTTCGTGACGCGATGGCGGAGATCGGGATTGCAAGCCCGATTAGTCGGATCGCGCATTCGCTCGAGGAGGCCAAGGCGGCGCTTGAGGTGGTGGGGCTGCCCGCGGTGATCAGGCCATCTTTTACGTTGGGCGGCACCGGCGGGGGTATTGCCTATAATCGCACCGAGTTTTTAGAAATTGTCGCGGGTGGGCTCGATGCCTCGCCAACGACTGAGGTGCTGATCGAAGAAAGCGTGCTGGGCTGGAAGGAATATGAAATGGAGGTCGTGCGCGACAGCGCCGACAACTGCATCATTATTTGCTCGATTGAAAATATCGATCCGATGGGCGTGCATACCGGTGATTCCGTCACCGTGGCCCCTGCCCTCACTTTGACCGACCGCGAATTGCAAATCATGCGTGACGCCTCGATTGCGTGCTTGCGCAAAATCGGCGTCGATACTGGCGGCTCGAACGTGCAGTTCGGCATCAACCCGGCGGATGGGCGGCTGGTGGTGATTGAGATGAATCCGCGGGTCTCGCGCTCGTCGGCTTTGGCCTCGAAAGCGACCGGGTTTCCGATTGCGAAAATCGCCGCCAAGCTCGCTGTGGGCTATACGCTCGATGAATTGCGCAACGATATCACCAAAGTCACCCCGGCGAGCTTTGAGCCGACCATCGATTATGTGGTGGTCAAAATCCCGCGCTTTACCTTCGAGAAATTCCCGGGCACGCCCGCGCTGCTGACCACGGCGATGAAATCGGTCGGCGAGGCGATGGCGATCGGGCGCAGTTTCCCCGAGGCGTTGCAAAAGGCGCTGCGCAGCCTGGAGACCGGCTATGGCGGGCTCGATCCGATTGAGCCGCCGGGCGATGGCACC
>JAJZEG010000091.1 GCA_021828605.1 Pseudomonadota bacterium
TTGCAAAATATCATCAACCGAAGGCGCTGGTGGGCGTGCCTCGGACGGGTTGCCACCACTTTCAAGACTGATCCGCGCGAGTCGATGCGCATAACGGATCTGGCGCTGATTAAAACTAATCGTCTGTTTGAAGGCGACCACGAACATCGTCAACAATAAAACGCCACCAACGAACAATAGGGAAATCATGGGGCGCCCCTTTGCGCTTCTTCAATCGCGGCACTCCAGGTTCGCAACAGACCGAAATAGTTTAGTTGCTCTTGAAAATAAGGGCGTCCCGTGGCGATTACATGTCGAAAGTTCAGTTTGCCCGACGAATCTTCACCCAGAATTTCAGTTTTCACCACATCGTTGAGTAGAATAGTCTCCCCTTCGATCCCCGCAACCTCGGTTATTTGCACAAGGCGGCGTACGCCGTCGCGCTGACGCTCTACCTGCACAAACAAATCAATCGCCGAAACCACCTGCTGACGAATAGCGCGTAAGGTGATGCCCATACTGGCCATTTGCACCATGTTCTCAATACGGGCGAGGGCGTCACGCGTGTTGTTAGCATGGATGGTCGACATTGAGCCATCATGTCCCGTGTTCATTGCTTGCAACATATCAAACGCTTCCGAGCCTCGCACCTCGCCAATAATAATGCGATCCGGCCTCATTCGCAGCGCATTACGCACAAGATCGCGTTGATTAATCTCGCCGCGCCCCTCCAGATTTTGCGGCCGTGTCTCCAGACGGACGACATGCGGCTGCTGCAGCTGCAATTCGGCGGCATCTTCAACCGTGACAATGCGCTCATGCGTATCAATAAAGCGGCTCATTGCGTTCATTAGGGTGGTTTTGCCCGAGCCGGTTCCGCCCGAAATCACCACATTCAACCGGCAACGCGCAGCGATCTCAAGTAGCCGGGCAATTGGCGTCGTCATGGTGCCAAATTGCACAAGGCGCTGAAAATCAATCGATTTTTTTGCAAACTTCCGAATCGACATGCACGGTCCATCGATTGCCAGCGGCGGCAATACAATATTAACCCGCGACCCATCTTTTAGTCGGGCATCGACCATCGGACTGGCTTCATCAACACGCCTGCCGACGGTGGAGGCGATCCTCTGGGCGATATTTGTTGCGTGAACGTTATCACGAAACCGAATATCAGCCTGCTCAAGTTTGCCGCGGCGCTCGACAAATATCCGATCAGGCCCATTCACCATTATATCGGTGATGCTATCGTCGGCCAGCAGTGATTCGAGCGGCCCAAGCCCGATCATGTCGTCGACCAACTCGATGGCCAATTGCCGTTGTTCCCGCGCATTAAGCTGAATCCGATGTTCGGTCGCAAGGTCGGTGAGCAACTGCTCGATGGTCGCTTCGATGCGCGCATGGGGCAAGTTAGCAAGGCTGGCGGCATCAATTTTGGTCAGACACAGCGCGCGCAAATGGCTGGTATTGGTATCGCGCTGAACGCGACCGACATCGCCCTGCGGCTCGATCGCCGCCTCAACGTCAGGCTCGGTTCTGCGCCCGAAGACATGAGCTGGGGAATTCATGGGGCGTTGACCTCCGAAAGAGCGCCAACATTCTTGACCAATTCAAGCATGGCTGAGCGATAGGGACCATTTTTAGTGCTCGCGAAATGCCCAAGATCGCAGGCAATCCGAACAGGCTTGCTCCAATCAATCACCGCATGGCTTAGGCCCGCAGGCAGGGCCCCACCAATCGTGGTGCGACTAATTCGCTGGTTCGGTCGCCTGACGAAAGCAACATGCGCCGCAGCACTGCGCGCTTGATCGTGCGATAAAATTTCTTGCATCGACCTAACCCCACGCTCGGACAGATCCGCAACGAAGACGCTCTGATTAGCGAGTCCAAACAACTCCGCAGCAAAGCCAAAAACGCGACAGGGTAAATCAGCAATGATAAAATTATAGCGCTGCCGCAACGCTTCGACCAAAGCAGCCCCGGCCCCATGATGGTAACTCCATTTTTCGGTATAGGGTTCCTCGGCCGCCAGAACGTGCAGCCGATCCGAGGCAGCCTGCGCCGACCGTTCGATCAGCAGCGGATCGATCCGATCGGGCGTCTCAAGAGCGCTGCGCAATCCGGAACTTGGCGCAACGTTCGCCGCCAGAGCCGCTGATCCGGCAAGCAAATCGCCATCGAGCAAAACGGTGTGGCGCCTGGTTTCCACGCCAATCAACCAGGCAAGATTTGCCGCCACCGTCGACGCACCCACGCCACCGGACAGACCGCGCACTGCGATGAGCGACCCCCCGCGATGCGCACCAACCCGGGGCTCTTCGCCGGTAATCCACGGCAGTAAATCACGCGCCAATTGTGCGGGATCAAATGGCTTCGGCAAATATTCACGAATTCCGAGATTGCGTGTCAAAGTTCGATAGAAAGCCACACTTTGCACATCCCCCGCTACCAATACGCGGGTTCCCGGTTCGATTACTTGCTCAAGTCGCATGACCGCACTGAGCGGTTGCTCCTCGCCGGATATATCAACGAGCACCGTGCGTGGCGATCGTATTGCGCCTAATGTTGCGAGAGTAGCGGCAAACGAACTCAGTTTTACCCGCATCGAGCCAAGGGCTGGATTACTCAGCACCGTGCGCAAACAGGTGAACGACGCTTGATCATTCACAAAACCCAGAAATGGTTCGCGCTCAATAACCGGAGCG
>JAJZEG010000384.1 GCA_021828605.1 Pseudomonadota bacterium
GGCGAGAAACCAGGGGCGGCCATAGGCGCCGCGCCCGATCATCACGCCATCGGCGCCGGAGCGGCGCAGGGCTTCGGCGGCGCGCTCGGCGGTGGTGATGTCACCATTGGCGATCACCGGGATGCTGACGGCTTGTTTGACCGAGGCGATGAAATCCCAATCAGCGTCGCCCTGGTAGAATTGCTGACGGGTGCGGCCATGAACGGTAACCAGGGAGATGCCGGATTCTTCGGCGATTTTCGCGAGGCGTGGCGCGTTCAAATGCGCGTGATCCCAGCCCATGCGCATTTTGAGGGTCACCGGCACATCGACCGCTTGCACGGTTGCTTCCAGGATGCGCGCGGCCTGGATTTCATCGCGCATCAAGGCCGACCCGGCCATTTGGCCGACGGCGACTTTTTTCACCGGGCAGCCGAAATTAATGTCGATCAGGTCCGCCCCTTGGGCGACGCCGATCCGTGCGGCCTGGGCCATGGCGGCGGGGTCACAGCCGGCGAGTTGCAGGGATGAAGGCCCGCCATCCTCGGCCATTTCGGCCATTTGGCGGGTTTTGG
The DNA here is from genome assembly GCA_021828605.1 of Pseudomonadota bacterium. The sequence continues at coordinate 555 of JAJZEG010000384.1, forward strand.
CATTTTCACGGACCATCGCCCAGGAGGCAATCATTTCCGAGACGACCAAACCGGCGCCGAGGCTTTTGGCGATGGTGCGGAACGGCAGATCGGTCACGCCGGACATCGGTGCCAGAATCACCGGGGTTTCCAATATGATGGATTTATTTGCCGATTGCAGGGTGATCGGCTTGATCAGGGGGGTATGTTGCAGCGCGTTGCCCATGATTTAATCACTACAAGGCTCGCTCTTGACGCGCAATCGGTCTGTGCGCATGCGATGGGCAGATTTGTTGGATGGAGGGTATTTTGGACCTGGTTTCGCTAATGGCCCGGGGGGCAATGCCGCGAATTGGCACGGGCTTTGATGTTCACGCGCTGGTTGCCGGGCGGAAGTTGATTTTATGCGGCGTGGAAATCCCGTTTGAGCTGGGGCTGGCCGGGCATTCGGATGCGGATGTGGTGTTGCATGCGGTGTGCGATGCGATTTATGGGGCGATGGCGGAAGGCGATATCGGGCGGCATTTCCCGCCGAGCGAGGCGAGTTGGAAAGATGCGGATTCTGCGCGGTTTTTGCGTCATGCGGTGGGGATGGTCGCCGAACGCGGCGGGGCGATTGCCAATATCGATGTCACGTTGATGTGTGAACAGCCGAAAATCACGCCGCATGCTCAAAAAATGCGCGCACGGCTTGGCGAACTCGCCGGGCTGCCGATCGACCGGGTTTCGGTCAAGGCCACCACGACCGAGCGACTGGGGTTTACCGGGCGTGGCGAGGGGATTGCCGCACAGGCGGCGGTGTTATTGTTGATGCCGATCAGCGCGGGGTGAGGCTGGATTTACCAAAGCCGCGAATGGGGTAAAGTGGGAGAATGGATCATTTAATTGCGACGGATGCGCTCGCGGCCCGGATGGGACGTGGTGACCAGCACCTGGTGGTGCTCGATGCGTCGTTTTATTTACCGACCGAGCAGACCGATCCGCGTGCGGTGTTTGCGCAAGGGCATATTCCGGGCGCGCAATTTTTCGATATTGATCAGGTTGCGGACCAGTCGAGTGATTTGCCGCATATGCTGCCAGGGAGCGCACAATTTGCCGAGGCGATGGCCGCACTTGGCATTGGCAATGCGACCGAGGTGGTGGTGTATGATCAGCGCGGGCTGTTTTCAGCGGCGCGGGTTTGGTGGATGTTGCGGGTGTTTGGCCATGAGCGCGTCGCGGTGTTGGATGGTGGCTTGCCGAAATGGCGGGCTGAAGGACGGGCACTCGCTGTTGGTGCGGCAAGCCTGCCGGTGCGCGGCACATTTACCGCGCGGTTTGATCCGGATTTGGTGCGTGATCGGGCACAGGTTGCTAAGGCGGCGCAGAGCGGATGTGCCGTGATATTGGATGCGCGGGCGCAAGCGCGGTTTGCCGGCAGCGCGCCAGAGCCGCGCCCTGGAATGCGGGCGGGCCATGTGCCGGGTGCGATTTCGATGCCGTTTCAAACGATGTTGAACGCGGATCAGACGTTGAAATCGCCGGAGGCGTTGCGCGCATGGTTTGAGGCGCATGGCGTTGATAATCAAAGGGCGGTGATTACCATGTGCGGCTCGGGGGTAACGGCGGCGGTTGTTAGTTTGGCGCTGCATCATGCGGGGTTGCCGATAAGCGGGCTTTATGATGGCTCCTGGGCTGAGTGGGGCGGGCGGGCGGACACGGCGATTGAAACGGCGATTGGATAAAACACGATGACCGAACATCATTCCGATACAAAATTGGTTCAAGCGGCGCGCGCGCCGACCAAGAGCCACGGCTATGTTAATCCAAAGCTGGTGCGGGGCTCGACTGTGCTTTATGCGAATTGCGCGGAGCGGCGCGAGATTGGCAAAAAGCGGCTCGAACAGGAGCAAATTTACGGTCTGTATGGCACCGAGACTCATTTTGCGCTGGAGACGATGGTCGCGCAAATTGAAGGCGGGAGCCACTGCCAAATCGTGTCCTCGGGGTTGGCTGCGGTTACAGTGCCGCTACTCGCTTATTTGAAGGCGGGCGATCATCTGTTGGTCCCGGACTCGATTTATGGGCCAACGCGACGGTTTTGCGATACTATTTTGCGGCGGTTTGGTGTTGCGACCAGCTATTATGATCCGATGCTAAGCGAGGCTGATCTTGCGTTAGTTATGCGCGATAATACGCGGGTGATTATGGTCGAGAGTCCGGGGAGCCACACGTTCGAGGTGCAGGACGTGCCGATGACCGCGCGCGTGGGGCATGCCCGCGGTGCGAAGATATTTATGGATAATACCTGGGGGATTCAGATTTTCCAGCCCTTTCAGCATGGGGTTGATGTATCGATCCAGGCATTGACCAAATATGTTGGCGGTCATTCGGATTTGGTTTTGGGATCGGTTACCGTTAATTCCGATGAGGATTGGGAATGGCTGCGCACCGGCGCGCTGGATTTGGGGCAATACGCGTCGCCGGATGATTGCTGGTTGGCTTTGCGTGGCGGGCGAACGTTAGGGGTTAGGCTCGCGCATCAAGAGCGGGTTGCACTAACCATTGCGCGGTGGCTCGATCAGCAAGCCGAGATCAGCCTTGTATTGCATCCGGCTTTGCCGTCATGCCCAGGCCATGCGATTTGGCAGCGTGATTTCACCGGCGCCAGCGGGTTATTTGGCATCGTGTTTCAGCCGGAATTTGACTATGAGGCGGTGACCGCGATGGTGGATGCGTTGCAACTATTCGGGATTGGTGCGTCGTGGGGCGGATTTGAGAGCCTCGCACTGCCGACCAGTTTCACCATCACCCGTAGCGAAGGCACCGGACGATTTGGCGGAGAAATGCTCCGGTTGCAAATTGGGTTGGAGCATGAAAACGATTTGATCGCGGATTTGGCTCAAGGTTTGGCGGTGCTGCGTGGGCAGGCACGGACGGTTTGTGCCTCGCCGCCCTGCCTCGCCGATGAGATGCAGGATATTTATCGCACGGAACCGGCGAGATGAGTTTGATCGAGGCGCTGCGCTTCAATGAGCAGGGGCTGATCCCGGCGATTGCTCAGCAGCATGATACCGGTGAGGTGCTGATGTTGGCCTGGATGAACCAAGCCTCGATTGATGAGACCTTGCGCACTGGACAAATTTGCTATTTCAGCCGTAGCCGTCAGCAGCTTTGGCGAAAAGGCGAAACTTCCGGCCACACCCAGCGATTGATTGAGATGCGGCTTGATTGTGACGGGGATTGCTTATTGCTGCTCATTGATCAGACCGGACCGGCCTGTCATACCGGGGCGCATAACTGTTTTTTCAGGCCGATTAGTGCCGATGGGGCGATTGATCAGACGTGAAAACTCTCGCCGCAGCCGCAGCGGCCTTTTTCGTTGGGGTTTTCAAACGTAAAGCCTGCCGAGAATTGCTCGGTTTTGTAATCCATCACCGTGCCGATCAAAAACAAGGTCGCTTTGCGATCAATCAACACGGTTAAAGTGTGATCCTTGATGACCTCATCGGTGGGTGCGGGGGTATCGACCCAGTCCATCACGTAGGACATGCCCGAACAGCCTTTGGTGCCAACACTAACGCGCAGCAATTTGCCCTGCTCGGCGTTCGCATACAGGCCGCGCAGACGCTCGGCGGCAGCATCGGTTAGGGTGAGCAGCGGCGGCAAGGGGCGTCGGGTAGGGGTTTTACTGGCTTCTGGCATGGTCATGATGGTCGTGTCCTTGGATCAAAACGGTCAATACATGTTCAGCGCAAGGCGCGCTTCATCGCTCATCCGGCTGGGATCCCAGGGCGGATCCCACACCACGCTCACGTCGATTTCGCTAACACCGCGAATAGTGCCGATGGCGAGACGCACGGATTCAGGAAGTTCCTGTGCGCTCGGGCAGCCCGGCGCGGTGAGCGTCATTTCGACTTTGACGAAACTGCCTTCGATTTCCACACTATAGATCAGGCCAAGCTCGTAGATATTGATCGGGATTTCGGGGTCATAGACGCTGGCGATGGCGTTGATCACTTCTGCTTCGCTAACAATCTCGGCTTCGCTGACCGGGAGTGTTGCCTCGCCGTCTGGGGTCCAGACGCTCGCGATTTTGGTTTCCATTACCGGCTTGTCATCCATGGTTCAGCTCCATCCGGTTGTTGAGGGCAGCGCTCAGCGCTTGCCAGGGCAAAATGGCGCAGCGATGGCGCGAGCGATAGGCCGATAGTCCTGAAAATGCCTGCAACAATGCAAAATCAGGACTATCGGGCACTTGGCCTGACTGCACCATGGCCTCAAACTGCGCGGCGAGCGGGGCGATTTGATTGGCGGGGCGACCAGTGACGACTTCAGCCAGCATATCGGCGGCGGCCAGGCAAATCGCGCAGCCACGGGTTTCGTGGCCAACGGCGCTGATCTCACTTGCAGCGTTGAGACGGAGTGAAATGCGCACGCGGTCGCCGCACATGGGGTTATCGCCCTCGGCTTCCGCCTCGGCGGGGTCGATCCGTCCGGCATGCAGCGGATGGCGTGCGCGCTCCATCACCAAGGTTTGATAAAGATCGCTTGCGTCGTCTGACATTAGCTGAACAGCTTTCGGACCCGCGCGAGCCCGGTGACCAGCGCATCGATTTCTTCGTGGGTGGTATAGATCCCGAACGAGGCGCGCGCCGTGCTGTCCACACCCAAGCGGTGGGTTAGGGGTTCAGCGCAATGATGCCCGGCGCGCACCGCAATGCCCTGTTTATCGAGCAGGGTTGCAATATCATGGGCGTGCACGCCATCGAGGGTGAAGGAAACCACGCCGCCGCGATCCTGGGCGGCGCCGAGAATGTGCAAGCCTTCGATCTCTGAGAGCACGCGCAACGCGTGATCGGTCAAGGCTCGTTCATGGTGGGCGATGGCATCAAAGCCAATCGCGTTGATGTAATCGATGGCAGCGCCCAGGCCGATGGTTTCGATAATCGCCGGGGTTCCCGCTTCAAACCGGTAGGGCGGTTTTGCCCATGTTGATCGCTCAAAGCTGACCGTGCCGATCATATCGCCGCCACCCAGGAAGGGGGGCATCGTTTCTAACAATTCCGCCTTGCCGTAGAGCACGCCGATGCCGGTGGGACCGTATAGTTTGTGGCCGGAAAAGACGTAAAAATCGGCGTCAATGGCGCGCATATCGACCGCGCGATGCACAACCGCTTGCGCGCCATCAAGCAAAATCCGCGCTCCGTGCGCATGGGCGTAGGTGCTCAGCCGCTCGACTTGCGTGTAGGTGCCGAGCACGTTGGACATATGGGTGAGCGCTAACAGACGCACCCGGCCATCGGCGAAAATCTGGTCGAGATGGGCGAAATCGATTTCGCCGGAATCGGTGATGCGCAGGATCCGCAACTCGATGCCATGCGCATCGCGCAGCATCTGCCACGGCACTAAATTGGCGTGGTGCTCCATTTCGCTCACCACCACGGCATCGCCCGGTTGCAGCGCGGTGCGGCCGAAGCAATGGGCGACCAGATTGATCGCCTCGGTGGCGTTGCGGACGAAAATGATTTCATCGCGGCTGGCATTGATGAAATTGGCAACCTTGTCGCGCACGGCTTCGTAATCATCCGAGCAGCGCTCGCTCATCCAATGCAGACCGCGATGCACATTGGCGTAACGGGTTTCCATGGTGCGCACCATCGCCTCGATCACCGCGCGGGGTTTTTGCGCGGAGGCGGCACTGTCGAGAAACACCAAAGGCTTGCCATGCACCTGCTGCGTCAGGATCGGGAAATCGGCACGGATCCGGGCGATATCGAGCGGGAACTGATTGAGGGCAACGCTCATGAGGCGCATCTCAGCCACCATGCTTCGATGGCTGCATCAAAAATCGGACGGGCAATGCTCTCGCCAATCGGCTCTAACGCTTCGGTGAGGAAGGCGCGGATCAGCAAGGCGCGGGCGTCAGGCTCGGCGATCCCTCGGCTGCGCAAATAGAAAATCTGTTCGGGATCGAGCGCTCCGATGGTGGCGCCGTGACTGCATTTCACGTCGTCAGCGAAAATCTCGAGCTCGGGCTTGCTGTCGATTTCGGCATCCGGTGAGAGCAGCAAAGCCTGGTTCATTTGATAGCCGTCGGTTTTTTGGGCAATGCGATCAACCTCAATACGGCCTTGGAATACCCCACGCGCTGAACCATCGATCACCGATTTGACAGTTTGGCGTGACGCGCAGTGCGGCGCCTGATGGCGAATAACGGTGGTCACATCGCCATGTTGGCGACCGGTGAGCAGTTGGGCGGCGTTCAAATGCACAGCGCCGTGCGCACCGTTCAAGCCCAGATGAAACTCGCTGCGCGCAAGGGACGCGCCAACCGCCAAGGTAAAGCCGTCATATTTGGCCGATTGATCCATCGTGACAAAGATGGTGGCAGTGTGCACCGCATGCAGGGATTCGTCCTGCAGGCGGTAATGTTCGAGGGTGGCACCGGGGCCGAGCGTGATATGCCAAACCGGATTATGCAAATAGGCGCCAGCACCGTTGGCGATTTCGATGAGGGTCAGGCTGGCATTCGCCCCGAGTGTTACCCGGTAGCAGGGTGCGATTGGTGCGGCATTGGCCGTTGATTCAGCGCGGAGCATCACCGCGCCACCCTGTTGGCCATCGGCGAGAGTGATATCGACGCCATTTTGGCCGAACGCCGTATTCAGGTCGACTAACGGTAGCGGGTTGCTGGGCACCGCTTGATCGCGGATGAAGGCAGTCATGAACGGGGCCGGGTTCGAGGCTTGGGCATCCCACAGGCCATTGCGGAGGACGACGATTGGCAGGTCGAGATTGGGCAGAGCAGATGCAAGGCGCTGATCCGGCGCGGGCGCACTGGTCGCCCAATCAAAATCGCGCATCCGTGCGTGCAAATCGGTAAAATGCCAGGCCTCATCACGCCGGGTTGGAAAACCGGTCGCGCGGAATGCATCGAGGGCCGCGCGGCGGTGCGGGTGCTGCGCGAGCACTGACGGGTCGAGTTGATCGAGGAAAGCGAGATCGGTCATGCGGCTTCCAACCCGACATAGCCATGGGCTTCGAGTTCAAGCGCAAGCTCGGGACCGCCGGAGCGCTTGATTTGGCCCTGAGCTAGAACATGCACCCGGTCCGGCACGATATGATCGAGCAGGCGTTGGTAATGGGTGATCACCAGGGCGGAAAAATTTGGCCCGCGCGCGGCATTCACCCCATCGGCCACGATGCGCAGCGCATCGATATCCAGACCAGAATCGGTTTCATCGAGCAAAGCGAGGCGTGGCCGCAAGAGGGCCATTTGCAGAATTTCGTTGCGCTTTTTTTCGCCGCCGGAAAAACCGACATTGACATTTCGCTTGAGCATGTCTTCGGGCATTGAAAGCTGTTTGATCGCAGCGCGGGCTTCCTTGAGAAAGGCCACCGTGTCCATTTCCGGCTCGCCGCGCGCTTTGCGCACCGCATTAACGGCGGTGCGAATGAAGTTGGCATTGCCAACGCCCGGTAATTCGATCGGGTATTGAAAGGCGAGGAACACGCCAGCCGCCGCGCGAGCTTCAGGTTCCATGGCGAGCAAATCCTGGCCATTGAACAACACGCTACCGCCGGTAACCTCATAGCCATCGCGCCCGGAGAGCACGTAGGACAGGGTTGATTTTCCAGCGCCGTTCGGGCCCATGATCGCGTGGACCTCACCATCGGGCACCACCAAATCGATGCCATTCAGGATGGTTTTGCCATCGATTGAAGCGGTCAAACCTTTAATTTCTAACATGGCGCTATTCCTAACCTACCGAGCCTTCGAGGGACACTGCCAATAGTTTTTGCGCCTCGACCGCAAATTCCATGGGTAATTCTTTTAGCACCTCGCGGCAGAAACCGTTGACCAGCATGCCCACCGCATCTTCCTCGGTCAGACCGCGCGACCGGCAATAAAAAAGTTGGTCATCGGCGATTTTGGAGGTGGTGGCTTCATGTTCGACTTTGGCGCTCTGATTGCGGCACTCGATATAGGGCACGGTATGCGCGCCGCATTGATCGCCGATCAGCAGGGAGTCGCATTGGGTGAAATTACGCGCGTTGCGCGCCTTGGGCATGATGCGCACCAGCCCGCGATAGGTGTTGTTGGAGTGACCTGCCGAGATGCCTTTGGAGATGATGGTACTGGTGGTGTTCGGGGCAAGATGGATCATTTTGGTGCCGGTATCGGCTTGCTGATAATGATTGGTCAGCGCCACCGAATAAAACGAGCCGCTGGAGCCTTCGCCTTGCAGGATGCAGGATGGGTATTTCCAGGTGATTGCTGAGCCGGTTTCCACCTGGGTCCAGGAGATTTTTGATTTGGCCCCCCGGCATGCGCCGCGCTTGGTGACGAAATTATAAATCCCGCCTTTGCCATTCGCGTCGCCCGGATACCAATTTTGCACGGTGGAATATTTGATGCTGGCTTCGTCATGCGCCACCAGCTCGACCACGGCGGCGTGAAGTTGGTTTTCATCGCGCATCGGCGCGGTGCAGCCTTCCAAATAGGAGACGTGGGCACCGGCTTCGGCGATGATCAGGGTGCGTTCAAACTGGCCGGTATTGCGGGCATTGATCCGAAAATAGGTGGAGAGTTCCATCGGGCAGCGCACGCCGCGCGGAATATAGACAAAGCTGCCATCGGAAAACACCGCTGAGTTGAGGGCGGCGTAATAATTATCGGCGGCGGGGACCACGCTGCCCAGATATTTGCGCACCAATTCAGGATGCTCGCGCACCGCTTCGGAAATCGAGCAGAAAATCACGCCGACTTTGGCGAGGCTATCGCGAAAGGTGGTGGCAACCGAGACGCTATCAAACACCGCATCAACCGCGACACCCGCGAGGCTCGCGCGCTCACTGAGTGGAATGCCAAGTTTCTCATACATTTCAAGCAAGGCCGGATCGACCTCGTCGAGCGATTTGGGCGCCGGTGCGCGCGGGGCCGCGTAATAATGCAAATCCTGGTAATCAATGCGCGGATGGATAATGCGCGCCCAAGCCGGGTCGGTCATGGTGAGCCAAGCGCGATAGGATTTGAGGCGCCATTCCAGCAGCCATTCAGGCTCGTGCTTTTTCGCCGAAATCAGCCTGACGATATCCTCGTTCAGCCCTTTCGGGGCGAAATCCATATCGATCGCGGTTTCAAACCCGTACTGATAGCCGCTTTCGGCCAACCGATCGATTGTTTCGCGTGTTTCAGTGATCGCAGCCATCAAAACCCCTATTTCTGTGCGGCGCGCGCGCCGTCATGCACTGTCGATGCGGTGATACGCATCGATTTCGGAACGGTGGCGACCTGCATGTCGGCCAGAGTGATTGCGCCCAGCGCCGTGCTGATCGCGTCATTGACCACGCTCCAGCGGCCCGCCATCGGGCAGAGCGACTGGCTCTCGCAACTGCCGCCAGTGCCCTCGACGCAGGCGGTCAGAGCAATCGGCCCATCGATTGCCGTGATCACGGCTGCGACCGGGATTGCGCTGAGCGGACGGATCAAGCGATACCCGCCGCGCGCGCCGCGCTGGGACATCACCAAACCGGCCTGGGTCAAGCCCTTGAGCACCTTGGCGACGGTGGGCTCAGGCAAGCCGATCGCGCTCGCGATACCGGGCGAGGTTTCAATATCGCCCGATTGTGCCAGGCGAACCAGCACAACAACGGCGTAATCGGTGAGGCGCGACAGACGGAGCATTGATTATCTCGATTGGGGACAAGAGTGGTCCTGATTGAAATGGGTCATGATCGCGCGGAGGTCAAGGCTTTTATCCGTTCGGCGGGTGGGGTGGGATGAGGGTTGCGATCAACGCGGGGAGCTGTGCGGGGTTATCGGCGCGGAGCGGGGCATCGGATTTGCCGTAACCCCAGGCGCAAAAGATCGCGCGAGCACCACAGCCATCGGCGGTGGCGAGATCGTTCGGATGATCGCCGATCATCACCGCTTGCGCGGGGGAGACGCCGATCGCGTCCAGCACCGCTTGCAAATGACGCGGGTCGGGCTTGCGAAATGGGGTGGTGTCGCCGCCGATCACCACCGGGAAAGGTGCGAGCAGATTGAGGGCTGCGAGGACTTTGCGCGCCGAGGCTTCGGGCTTGTTGGTGCAGACCGCAAGCGCGTAGCCTTGGGCGGCGAGCGTAGCCAGCACAGCGGGGATTTCGGGGTAGACGCTGGTCAGGTCGGTGACGTGGGCTTGATAATCATCGAGAAAAACCTGGATGTCGGCGTCGCTTGGGGTCAGTCCGCGCGCTCCGTAGCCACGTTGGAGCAGCATCAGCGCGCCATCGCCGATCATCGGTTTCACCTGTTCGCCCTCAATGGCTGCCTGACCATGGCGGGCGAGTGAGCGGTTCAAAGCGGCGGCAAGATCGGGTAGGCTGTCGATTAAGGTGCCATCCAGATCGAAAACGACTGCGCGCACCCCATCTGCAGGATCTGGCATGAAAAACTCCGATAAATATTTTGACCGCGCGCTCCTTTGACACGGCATACGGCGCAAGGCTACCGCTGATCCATGACGCATTCGCAAAACACCGCCATTATTCTCGCAGCCGGCTTGGGCACCAGGATGCGCTCGCGCCTGCCCAAAGTGCTGCATCGGCTGGCGGGCGTGCCGATGCTGACCCATTTGATTGGCAACCTGGAGGGCGCTTATCAGCGGATTATTGTGGTGACCGGGCCGGATATGGCGGAAGTCGCGACCTGTGCGGCGCCGCATCGCACGGTGATCCAGCATGAGCGGCGCGGCACGGCGGATGCGGCGCGCGCGGCCCAGGATTGGTTTGGCGATGGGCTGGTGAGCCTGGTTTATGGCGATAATCCGCTGCTGAGCCCTGCAATTTTTCAATCACTGCTGGCGGCGGTGGGGGGTGCGAGCAAGGCTGATCTGGCGCTCATTGGCACAAGACCGCGCGAGCCGGGCAGTTTTGGCCGGATTATTGCGCAGGGTGATGCGGTCGAGCGCATTGTGGAGTTTGCCGACGCCTCGGCCGACGAGCGGGCGGTGGATTTATGCAATGTCGGCGGCTTTACCGCGCAAGCGGAGGATATTCGGCGGTGGCTTGGCGCGATTGATAATAATAACGCCAAGGGCGAATTTTATTTGACCGATTTGGTGGCGCGCGCGCGCGCAGAGGCGCGTTTGGTGCGGGTGATTGAAGCGCCGTGGGAGGATTGCCTCG
>JAJZEG010000099.1 GCA_021828605.1 Pseudomonadota bacterium
CCGCGCGGATCGGGCCGGGCTGGTGATTGCCGATGCGACCTCGGCCGCTTTTGCCATGGATTTACCGTTCGATAGACTCGATGTGGTCACCTGGTCCTGGCAGAAAGTGCTGGGCGGCGAGGCGGCGCATGGCATGTTGGCGCTCGGCCCGCGCGCGGTTGAGCGGCTGCTCACCTATAAGCCCGCCTGGCCGTTGCCGAAAATTTTTCGCCTCACCTCGGGCGGTAAATTGATCGAAGGCCTGTTCGCCGGCGAGACCATCAATACCCCTTCGATGCTCGCCGCCGAAGATGCGTTGGATGGGTTGCGCTGGGCCGAGTCGATTGGCGGGTTACCCGGCCTGATCGGACGCGCCGAGGCCAATCTTGCGGCGATCAGTGACTGGGTTGCGACCAATGAGCGCGTGGCGTTTCTGGCGGCGGACCCGCAGATTCGCTCCTGCACCTCGATTTGCCTGATCATCACCGCCCCTTGGTTCGCGGCCCTTGCTGCTGACGCGCAGGCCAAGGCGGCGAAGCAGGTTGCCAGCCTGCTGGAAACCGAGGCGGTTGCGTTTGACATTGCTGCCTATCGCGATGCGCCGCCGGGCCTGCGCATCTGGGGCGGCGCCACGGTTGATACCGCAAACATTACGGCTCTGCTGCCGTGGATTGATTGGGCGATTGATCAGGTCGGCGCTGAACTGGCCGTCGGATGAAGATGTCTGGTGGCAATAGACTGGCGATCAGTCTTGATCCACCTGACATTGTTGGATTGCCGAAGGTCAGCTTTTGTTTGATTGACATTGACCCGATTTGTGAGGTTGCACCATGCCTAAAGTTCTGATCAGCGATAAACTTTCTCCTGCGGCCATCGAGATTTTTAAGCAGCGCGGTATTGAGGTGACCGTTAAGACCGGCCTGACCCCGGCTGAATTGCGCGCAATTATCGGTGAGTTTGATGGGCTCGCTATTCGCTCCGCCACCAAAGTGACCCGCGAATTGCTGGATGCTGCGCCGAACTTAAAGGTTATCGGGCGCGCCGGAATTGGTGTGGATAATGTCGATGTCAAATCGGCAACCGGCAACGGCGTGGTGGTAATGAATACCCCCCACGGCAACGCGATCACCACCGCCGAGCACGCGATTGGCATGATGTTCGCCCTCGCCCGCGATTTGCCCGCAGCCTCGGCCTCAACCAAAGCCGGAAAATGGGAAAAGAACCGGTTCATGGGCGTGGAACTCACCAACAAAACGCTGGGCTTGATTGGCGCGGGCAATATTGGTTCGATTGTGGCTGACCGCGCGTTAGGCTTGAAAATGCGGGTGATTGCTTATGATCCGTATTTGACCGAAGTACGCGCGACATCGCTTGGCATTGAAAAAGTCGAGCTTAGTGCGCTGTTAGCGCGCGCCGATTTCATCACCTTGCATACCCCACTGACCGATCAGACGCGCAATATTCTTTCCCGCGCAAGCTTGGCCGCGACCAAGCCGGGCGTGCGTATTGTTAATTGCGCGCGGGGCGGGTTGATCGATGAGGCGGCTTTGTATGACGCGCTGGTGTCGGGGCATGTTGCCGGTGCGGCCCTTGATGTTTTTGAAATCGAGCCCGCGACCGACACTCAATTATTCACCCTCGAAAACGTGGTTTGCACGCCGCATCTGGGTGCTGCCACCAATGAGGCGCAGGAGAATGTGGCGTTGCAAGTCGCTGAACAGATCAGCGATTTTCTGCTCACCGGGGCGGTCACTAACGCGATCAATATGGCGTCGGTCTCAGCCGAAGATGCGCCGCGCTTGAAGCCTTATTTGGAATTATGCCGCCTGCTTGGCAGTTTCGCCGGGCAACTGACCGAGGCGCGGCAAGGGGTAATTAAGAGGGTTAATTTTGAATATGAGGGGGCGGCGGCGCATGTGAACCAGCGACCGCTGACGGCGGCTTTGCTGGTTGGGTTATTATCACCGCTGACCGAGGCGGTGAATATGGTGAATGCGCCGGTTTTTGCGCGTGATCATGGGATTGATGTGTCAGAAACCATCCATGACCGCGATAGCGAATACCAAACACTGATCCGCGTGAGCGTGACCACCGGCGAGCAGACGCGCACGGTATCGGGCACGCTATTTGGCGGGGCAAAACCGCGCCTGGTTGAAGTGAAAGGCATCAAGGTCGAAGCCGATTTTGGCCGCCATATGCTGTATGTGACCAATCAGGACAAGCCCGGTTTTATCGCCCGTTGCGGCGCGATTTTGGCCGATGCCGCGATCAATATCGCAACCTTCCATCTCGGTCGCGCCGAAGCGGGTGGCAACGCGGTCTGTTTAATTTCGGTGGATGAGGCGTTGCCGGAAGCGGTGCTCGCCTCGATCCGCGCTTTGCCGCAGGTGATGCAGGCGTCGGCCCTGGCGTTTTAATTAAGCCACCTGCTCGCGCGTCGCAGCAAAGCGGATTTCGGGGAACCGCTCGGCGGCGAACCGCAGCGACCAGGAATCGCGCGCGAGAAACACCGGGGCTTCGTCACGATCCAGCCCCAATGCCGATTGATTGGCATCGATAAACGCCTTGAGCTGTTTTGCGTCATCGCAATGCACCCAGCGCGCCGTGCTGTAAGGCGAGGCCTCGAAGCGGATCGGGATTTTATATTCCGCGTCAATGCGGGCGGCCAGCACGTCAAGCTGCAACGCGCCGACCACGCCGACGATCCAATCCGCCCCCTGCACCGGGCGGAAAATTTGGGCGACACCTTCTTCGGCTAAATCCTCTAACGCCCGGCGCAGCTGTTTGGCGCGCATCGGGTCGGTCAGGACGATCCGGCGCAGAATTTCCGGGGCAAAACTGGGGATGCCGGTGAAGCGGAGCGCCTCGCCTTCGGTGAGGGTGTCGCCGACGCGCAGCACCCCATGATTGGGGATGCCGATAATATCGCCCGGATAGGCTTCTTCGGCGAGCGAACGGTCACGGGCGAAGAAAAAGATGGGGGCTTGCACGGCCATGATTTTGCCGGCGCGGACGTGAAATAATTTCATCCCGCGTTGGAACTTGCCTGAGCAGATGCGGGTGAAGGCGATCCGGTCGCGATGGTTCGGGTCCATATTGGCCTGCACCTTAAAGACAAAGCCGGTTACTGCCGGATCGGCGGCGGCGACCGGGCGCGGCTCGGCGCGTTGGGTGGTCGGGGCCGGGGCGTAATCGGCGAGCAGGCGCAGCAATTCGGCCACGCCGTAATCCTTCAAGGCGCTGCCGAATAAAACCGGCGTTAGATGCCCGGCGCGAAAGGCGGCCAGATCGAACGCCGGATAGGCGCCGACCAATTCGACCGCATCCTGAACTTCAGCCATTTGCTCAGGCGGCACCGAAACCGGGACAAAAACCTCGCCATCCGGTGCTTGCCGTCCGATGGGTCGTTGCTGGGTGATATCCCAGCAGCCGCGAAACAAGCCGCCCATGCCAATCGGCCAGACCAACGGGCACACATCCAGCGCCAGGGTGCCTGCGATTTCATCGAGCAGGGTAAACGGATCCAGACCTTCGCGGTCGATTTTATTGATGAAGGTGATGATCGGGATGTCGCGCAGACGGCAGACTTCGAATAATTTGAGCGTTTGCGCTTCGATTCCGCGCGCGGCATCGATCACCATGATCGCCGCATCGACGGCGGTGAGGGTTCGATAGGTGTCCTCGGAGAAATCCTGATGCCCTGGCGTGTCGAGCAGGTTGAACACCACATCCTGCCACACGAAGGTCATCACCGAGGAGGTGACCGAAATGCCGCGCTGGCGCTCAATCGCCATCCAGTCCGAGCGGGTATTGCGCCGGTCGCGCCGCGCTTTGACCATGCCCGCTTCGTGAATGGCGCCGCCGAACAGCAGTAATTTTTCGGTGAGGGTGGTTTTACCGGCGTCAGGGTGGGAAATGATCGCAAAGGTTCGGCGCGGCAGCACCCGTGCGTCGGTGGTCGGCATCGTCGCATCAATAAGGGGAGCATCGATCAGGGAAGCGGGGGGCGCGTCGTTCATCATGCCGGATGCTATAGCGAGCAACGCGGTCCTTGTGTAGGGAAGCCGGGTGACCGGCTCAGTGGCGCGCAGCGAACCCGTTTTCATCACCTCGGCACTCCATCGGCAACCGGTGGCGGCGCCACCGCACCCCTTGGCGGTGCAACGCGCACCCTTGGCCGAGGATTTGGCCCGCGCGCTGGGTTGGCTTGAGGACCGGCAGTGTCGCGCCGCACCGCAAGCGAGCCGGGCGGCGCTGGAGCGGTTCCATGCGCCCGCTTATTTGGATGCGCTGGCCGTGGCTGAGGCGATGCAGGATTTACCAGCTGCCGACCGGCAGCGTTTTGGCATTGGCGTGGAATCCAACCCGATCCATCCGGCTCTGTATCGCCGCCCCGCAGTCGCTGCGGGCGGGGTGCTGTTGGCCGCGGACCTCACGGCGCCAGGCGGGATTGCGTTTTTCCCGTGCGGGGGCAATCACCATGCAATGCCCGCGCGGGCCAGTGGTTTTTGTTTTATCAATGATGCGGTGCTTGGCTTGATGCGCTGGCAGGATTTGGGGCTCCGCCGCATCGCCTATGTCGATTTCGACGCCCATCACGGCGACGGCGTGGAAGCGGCCTTTGCCGATCAGCCCGACATAATGACCCTCTCGATGCATGAAGCCGGACGCTGGCCGCGCACCGGCACTGAAAGCGACCCGGCGCGCGGCGTGCTTAATTTCCCGGTCCCCACAGGGTTTGATGATGCGGGGTTTGAGCGCCTTCTCAATGAGACGATCATTCCCGCTTTGATCGCCCATCAGCCGGAGGCGATTATGCTGCTGGCGGGTGCGGATGCGTTGGCGGATGATCCGATGGCGCGGCTATCGCTGAGCAATCGGGCGCTCTGGCGGGCTTTGGCGGCGATCAGCCCGCTTGGTCCGAGGCTGATTGTGCTCGGCGGCGGCGGCTATAACCCCTATGCGGTTGCTCGCTGCTGGGCCGGATTATGGGGCATTTTGACCGACCAGCCGATCCCAAGCGTATTGCCCGAGGCCGCCTTGGACGTTCTCGCCGGAATCCGCTATTTCCGGGCGCAAGGCCGGAACCCACCAGCACGCTGGCTGACGACAATCGCTGACGACATTGGCTGATGCGGCGCCGCGCGCTACGATCAGTATTCTCACGCTCTGACGATAAAGGATCATCGCATGCGCCGCCGCTTCACAACGCCGTTACTGTCTCTGACCACTGCCACTCTTGCGGCTCTCGCTGTGCTGAGCATTGGCGCACCGTCCGCAAAAGCTGCGATCACCGGACCGCAAAGCAAATTATCGACGGAAACGCTGGTGATCATGGATCAGCATGGCAAGCCGCATAAATTCACCGTCGAGCTTGCGACCACGGAGCACGAGCAAGAGGTCGGCCTGATGTTTCGCAAAGTCATTCCCGCCAATACCGGCATGCTGTTTACCTGGAACCCGCCGAAACTTTCGGAAATGTGGATGAAAAACACCATCGCGCCGCTCGATATGGTGTTTATCGGCCCGCACGGCACGATTCGCCATATTGCGCAGAACACCGTGCCGGAAAGTCTGCGGGTGATTTCAAGCCATGTGCCAGTCGCGGCGACGCTGGAACTGCAAGCCGGGATTACCGCGAAATATGATATTGATGTGGGCGATAAAGTCATCGGGCCGCAATTTTCGAAATGAAAAAAGGTGCCGACGCGCCGTAGCAGCGTCGGCACCCTTGGTTAGCGCATCATTTAGCCAGCCTGCACTTGCGGATCCACTGCGGCGGGATAGGTCGCGACCCCATTCAAATGAATGATCAGGCCGGTCGCACCGGCGAGCAATTCAGCCGGGATGGCAGCGCATCCATCGGTCCAGCGATGGTCGGTCTCGTGATTATGCCAGCCAAAGCATAAATCAGGACTATTGATCGGGATCGCCACCGTGCCGTGCTCGGTGATCAACTCAAGCGCCGCAACATCCAAGCCGAGCTTGCGCCAATCATTGGAATCCGCCTCCCATTCTGCTGGCACCACGATGCGCGAGAAAATCAGCACATCATCATTGATAACCGGGAGCGTCAGCTCATAGCAGGTCGCACTCACCGTTCGCACCGGCAGGGTTCGCCGATCGGAAAACACCCGCAAATGGCAATCATGGGTGATGCCGCGCATGCCCATGCGCGCAATAATGCGCGACCGGATCGCCGACACCGCTGCACCGCGCTCGGCGAACGGCGCGCAGCCTTGGGATTCCCGATAGGCTTGCGCCTGGTTGTGCGGATGCAGCGTAATCGGGCCGTCGGTATTTTCAAAAAACGCCCGATTGCCGGTATCGAGATATGATTCAACCGCCAAGGATTCCGCGTAAATCACCGCATGCTCGTCGAGCTCGACATGATAATAAACGAAGTGGTTGCGCCGGGCTTGCAAAATCGATCGCCCATTGATCAAGGATTTAGCCGGGATCAACAAACCATCCAGATAAATCGCATGGTCCGGGGAGACAAACAAATCCCGGCTTGGCACATCATCGGCGATGGCGCCGGCAGCAATGCGGATCGGCCAGATCGCTTCCGGCGCGTTATGCCGCTGCACATTGACCCGGCGCCGCCCGACCCATTTCACCGTGCGACAAGCGCCGCCTTTGGTGACGACCCTGTCGCCCTCGCGCAACGTCTCAACAGCGCGGGAGCCCTCATTGGTTTGAATCCGCGTGCCTTCCAGAAAGCAAACCGACAAATCAACCCCGCCATTCGGATCAGGGGTGACATTGAATTCATGGGTGCCGAACGTGCCGTTGGCCAACAGAATATTCGCAACGACCGATCCGGATGCGTCTTCCAGCGCGATGGTGCCGCCGGGCGCAGCGCCACCGAGCAGCCCGGTATTTTGGGTAAATACCGCTTGCGTCGCGCTGGTGATCCCTTTGAGTTCGATTGTGTCATTCGGGGCAAAATTATTGATCTGATCCAGCAACGCCACATTCAAACCCGGATCGAGGATGATTTTATCATTGCTGCCGAACAGGTTAATCGTTTGCGCTAAAGTAACACCCAGCAAACTTGTCCCAAATTCCAACGTGCCGTAACCATTAATGGCCCCATTAGCGTCTTCCCCGATATTGAACGTGTCGATAACCGACAATCCAACATTCGGATTAAGCATCTCAGTCGCGTTATTGCTAATATCGGTGGTAAACGCCAATCCTAACCCGGTTAAGCCAATAACTGCGGCGGTAACTGGTGCATTAAGGCTGCCACCACCTTCGATATTGGCGGTACCCACGGCTACAACATCTAGATCATAAGTTCCAGAGGTTGTAATTTGTCCAGTGCCAAGCAGTCCGATTGTTACGAATGATGTTCCTGACATCAAAGCCTCCATCTATTAGGTTTGCTTTATCTACTGTTTAGACATATTTGTAAGCGTATTATCGAATATTTGATGACATTATATTAATACAACCACCAATGGAGTCACGTACATTATTATTTTGTAATGTGCATCTATCGATTAATGACAAATGTATTATCGATTCGGTATTTACAGGATAATATTATTAAGGTTGTGCTTATTAATATTAACACAACTTGTTACTATCATTTTACAATAGATTTCTGTTCTGTTGCGTGAAAATTCGAGCAACGTTCCACTAAACTTGATGCCGAGCCCTCCGCCGCGCTGATCTGGTGCTCCCTTTGCAGATAGAGTACACTAGGCTTATGCAGTTGGTTTTCCTGGGATTGGCGCTCGCTGCCGCTCTGGTGGAGTTATCCACCGGCACTTTCTATCTCGCTGCTGTCGCCCTGATCGCGCTCGGCACGGCGGCGTTGGGTTTCCTGTTACCCGATGATGATCTGATTTTGGTGTTTCTGGGCGGCAGCTTGATCGCCCTCGCTTTGGTGCGCGCATGGCATCGCCGTGAGGCACGCAAACCAGGATTGCCGGATTTGGATGCCGGGCAATTTGTAACGATTTCGGCCCATGGCGCTCTTCCCGATCATGTCGTGGTCACCTATCGCGGCACGCGGTGGGATGGTGTGATGATCGATGGGGCACAGCCGATCATTGGTAACGAGGCCGTCATTATCCGAAAGTTAGGCAGCCAATTGCAGCTCGCCGCGCCAACCACCCCATCAAAGCCGCAATCCCAACCCCCTTTTTTGTCCTGACCAGAGGTTACCATGTCATCCTTTTACGTGTCGCTGATTATTTTCGTCCTTTTACTCCTGTTGATTCTCGCCACCTTGCGCTCGGCATTCCGCATTGTGCCGCAACAGCAAAATTGGCTGGTCGAACGGCTTGGTAAGTTTCATCGCACGCTCGGCCCCGGCCTTAATTTTGTTGGCCCCTTCATCGACCGGGTAGCGTTTCGCTTTGATATGCGCGAAGTGCCGACCGAGGTTGCGCCGCAAGTGTGTATTTCGCTCGACAACACCACCCTCACCGTCGATGGGTTTCTGTATTTGCAAATAACCGATCCGGTGAAGGCGGCTTATGGCTCAAGCAACCCAATGAACGCCGCCATGCAGCTCGCGCAAACCACCATGCGCTCGGAAATCGGCAAACTGCATCTCGATCAGGCGCTGTCATCGCGGCAAATCCTCAATACCGCCGTTGCCTCCTCGGTCGATGAAGCGGCGGTGAATTGGGGCATCAAGGTGCTGCGCTACGAAATCAAGGACATCACCCCGCCCGCCGAAATTTTGCACGCCATGGAATTGCAAATCACCGCCGAGCGCGAGAAGCGCGCGACCATCGCTCGGTCCGAAGGCCAGCGTCAGCAGCAAATCAATACCTCGGAAGGCCAACGCCAGCAGGAAATCAATATCGCGGATGGGCGCAGGCAAGCCGAGGTGCTCCGCGCCGAAGGTGAAGCCAAGGCGATTGAACTTGTTGCCACCGCCACCGCTGCGGCGATTCGCACCATCGGCTCCTCAGCCGTCACCGAGGGCGGCATGGCTGCGCTGCAAATGCAGCTCGCGAAGGATTATATCAGCCAATGGGGTAACCTGGCCAAGCAAGGCACTTCGCTGATCGTGCCCGCCAATTTGGGCGATATCGGCTCGATGGTCGGCACCGCTTTGCAAATGGTCCGCACCGATGCCCTGCCGCGCCCGTCAGGGCCGAACGCGCAGGGGCCTGGCTCGGTGCCCCCGAGCCGGTAAGGCGGTTAGAGGGCTGCGAGGCCGCGATCCAGATCATCGATCAGGTCGGCCACGTCTTCGAGCCCGACCGAAAACCGGATCGTGCCATCGGTAATGCCGAGCCGTGCCCGCTCCTCAGCGCCAATGCGCATATGGGTGGTGGTCGCCGGGTGGGTTACCATCGATTTCGAATCGCCCAAATTATTCGAAATCGCGATCAATTTGAGCGCATTCATGAAGGTGAAGGCGGACTGTTGCCCGCCCTCTAATTCAAACGTCACCAAAGTGCCGCCATCGCTCATTTGCGCGCGCGCCAGCGCCGTTTGCGGATGATCGGCGCGAAACGGATAGAGCGAACGGCGCACTGTCGGCGCCTGGGCCAAATGATCGGCGAGGATTGCCGCGGACTGGCAGGATTGGCGCACCCGCAGCGCCATGGTTTCCAACCCTTTGAGAATAATCCAGGCATTGAACGGCGAGAGCGCCGGGCCGGTATTGCGAATGAACGGCTGCAACACGGTCTCGATCCAATGCTTGCTGCCCAGAACCGCGCCGCCGAGCACCCTGCCCTGCCCATCCATATGTTTGGTTGCCGAATACACCACCACATCGGCGCCGAATTCGATGGGGCGTTGCAAGAGCGGCGTGGCAAACACATTATCGACCATCACCATCGCCCCCGCCGCGTGCGCCAAATCGGCCACGGCGCGCAAATCGATAATATCGAGCATGGGATTGGACGGGGTTTCCAGCAGCACAATCGCGGTGCGTCGCGCCAGCGCCTGTTTCCAGGCGGCCAAATCGCCACCATCGACAAACACCGTCTCGATGCCGTAGCGCGGCAGCAAGGTCGAGATTATCCAATGGCATGAGCCAAACAAGGCGCGCGACGCCACCACCCGGTCGCCGGCCTGTAACTGGCACAACATCGCTGCATGTACCGCAGCCATGCCCGTCGCCGTCGCGCGGCAGGCTTCAGCGCCCTCAATCGCCGCTAACCTTCCTTCCAACATGCTGACCGTTGGGTTGCCGAAGCGCGAATATTGATAATGCTCAACCTCGCCCTTGAAGGTCGCTTCCGCCTGCTCGGCATTGTCATAAACAAAGCCGGAGGTCAGAAACAACGCTTCGGCGTTTTCCGCGAAATTCGAGCGGATTTGCCCCGCATGAACCAGTTGCGTGGCCGGACGGTAGGATTGCTTGCTCATAATGCTCCTATATCGCCTGCGGCGCCAAGGGCAAGCCGTGGCGCCGGGCCTCTGGAAGGACATGAGCGCATTGATCAAAAATAGCGCTCAAAATTTACCTTGTATTGAGGTTTAGCCGGTAGCCTGTCTGCATGACCCGCCCCCGTCGCCTCGCGATTATGCTGCTGCCCGGCCTTGATCATTTCATGGCGGATATTATCGCGCGCCTACCCGCCGCCAGCCTTTGGGACATAAGGGCGTTTCATCTCTCCGCTGATCAGCCGGACGCGCTGCATCAGGCCTTGGCCTGGGCCGATGATCCGGCGCGCGATGCAGTCTGGTTCGAGTTTTGTTGGCCACCTTTTCCCGCGATGATCGCCGCCACTGATTTCGCGGGTCGGCGGGTTATCATGCGGGTACACCGGATTGAAGCGTTCGAGACCGATCATGCCGCCCGCGCACCCTGGCCGAAAATATCGGACGTGATTGTGGTCAGCACCGATATGGCCAAGCGATTGCGTGATGTTGCACCCACCCTTGAGCGCAGCACCCGGCTGCATATCATCCATAATGGCGTCGATATCGCGCGTTTTGCCCCCGATCCAGCCATCATCCGCGAGCCGTTCCGGCTTGGCTGGTGTGGCAATTTTATACTCCGCAAAAATCCGGCACTCGCCCTCCAGATTCTCGCGGCCCTGCATCGCACCGAGCCGCGCTGGCGCCTCGCCATCGCCTCAGGTGGCGGCGATCCGGTGGCGTTCGCCAGCTTCAGCCATCTCGCCGCAAAGTTGGGCGTGTCACTCGCCATCGATTGGGAGGGTGCGGTGCCGCAGCCGGGCATTCACCTCTGGCATCAGCGCAATACGCTGCTGCTTTCCACCAGCCTGCATGAGAGTTTTGGCTATGCGATTGCCGAAGCCGCCGCCTGCGGGTGCGATATCGCACTCCTCGATCATCCGGGGGCGGCGGAATTCTGGCCATCCGAGACGATGTTTGCCTCGGTCGAGCAGGCCGTCGCGATCATTGAGGCGCATGCGCCACAACGCTGGCGCGAGCATATTGCCGGGCGATTTTCACTTGATCGGCAAATCGCGGCACTCGCCGCTTTGCTCGACCATCCGGTCAACTGACCTGGATCGTCCCGGTCAGATGCAGCGGATAGGCGCTGGCAAAGCCTGGGATCGGCACCGGCAGATTGACCGTGGCCTGGATCGAATAGGTCTCGAAGGTTTGCAGCGGATCGCTTGATGAGCAGGAGGGTTGGTTGGAGCTTGGCGGGCTCGGATTGGAGGATTGCTGGTTGGAGGCGCAATCATAGGTGGTCACCGGTGCCGTCGCCAAGGTAACATCGGCGATAGTGTTTTGCGC
>JAJZEG010000217.1 GCA_021828605.1 Pseudomonadota bacterium
CTCTGATCATCGCGCTCAACCTGCTCACCGAAGCCGCTTTGTCCTTCCTCTCGATTGGCGTGCAGGCCCCGGCTGCCAGTTGGGGCACCATCATCCATGACGGCGAAAGCCTGATCTATACCCGCCCGATCGTCGCCATCGCGCCGGGCCTGCTCATCGTGATCACCGTCATCGCGCTGAATATTCTGGGCGATGGTCTGCGCGACGCGCTCGATCCGCGCGCGAAATTGAGGCTCTAACCCATGCTGATCGCCATTCTCCGCCGTCTGCTGCACATGATCGCCGTGTTATTCGGCATCTCGGTGCTGGTGTTCCTGATCTTTTTCGCCACCCCCGGCGCCAATCCCGCCACCCGCATCGCCGGGCGCAACGCCTCGCCGCAAACCATCGCGCGGGTTGAAAAGCAATTCGGCCTGAACAAGCCGCTGCCGGTGCAATATGGGCTGATGATGAAAAAACTCTTCATCACCCAAAACCTAACCTCCTTCGTCAATCTCGGCGAAAAAGTCGTCCCGCAAGTGTTCCGCGCCGCCCCGATCACCCTCTCGCTGGTCACCGGCGCTGCGGTCATCTGGATCGGCTTTGCCGTGCTGATCGGCCTGATCACCGCCGCCTTTCGCGACACGCTGATCGACCGTATTCTGATGATCCTCTCGCTCATCGGCATCTCCATGCCGGTCTTCTGGGTCGCGACCATGGCCAATCTGGTCACCCAAGGCAGCCTCCATCACAGCTGGCTGTTCTCCTGGGTGCCCCCGTTAGGCTATGTGCCGTTCAGCCGCTCGCCGCTCGGCTGGTTCAAAGCCTTGATCATCCCCTGGTGTACGCTGGCTCTGCTCTATATCGGCCTGTACGCACGGGTGCTGCGCGCGGCTTTGATCGAAACCATGCAAGAGGATTATATCCGCACCGCCCGCGCCAAAGGCCTGTCCGAGCGCCAGGTGTTGATCCATCACGCGCTGCGCTCGGCAATGATCGGCATCGTCACTTTATTCGGCCTTGATTTCGGCGCCCTGGTCGGCGGCGGCGCCTTGCTCACCGAAGTGGTGTTCGGCCTGCAAGGCATTGGCTATCTCACCTATCAGGCGCTGGAAACTCTGGATTTGCCGATGATTCTCGCCACCGTCATCTACGCCTCGGTGTTCGTCGTGCTCTCTAATGCCGTGGTCGATATTCTCTACGCCGCCATCGATCCGCGCGCCCGGCAGGCTCGCTGATGAACCAGCAACCAGCCTTGCTCAGCCTGCGCCATCTCAGCGTGTCATTCCGCACCCGCTCTGGCATCATCCGCGCCGTCGATGACGTTAGTTTCGAGGTGATGCCCCGCGAGATATTCGGCATTGTCGGTGAATCCGGTTCTGGCAAAAGCCTAACTATTCTCTCCATTCTCAATCTGATCGGCGACCCTAACGTGATCATTGAGGGCTCGATCCGCTTTGGCGATCAGGAATTGGTCGGCGCCCCCACCTCCCTGATGCGCTCGATCCGTGGCAATCAAATCGCGATGATTTTCCAAGACCCGATGACCGCTTTGACCCCGGTGCACCGGATTGGCGCACAAATCATCGAGCAAATTCGCCAACATCAAACCATCAGCCAGGAAGCCGCCCATAGCCGCATGCTCGATCTGCTCGATGCGGTCGGCATCCCCGAGCCGCGCCAAACCAGCAAGCGCTACCCGCATGAACTCTCCGGCGGCCAGCGCCAGCGCGCGGTGATCGCCATGGCGCTCTCCTGCGATCCGGCTTTGTTATTGGCCGATGAACCCACCACCGCCCTCGATGTCACGGTGCAGGCGCAAATCCTCGATTTGCTGCATGAATTACGGGTCAAATTCGGCTCGTCAATCATCCTGATCACCCATAATCTCGGCGTGGTCGCGCAAGTCGCGGACCGGGTCGCGGTGATGTATTCAGGCCGGATCATCGAACAAGCCGACACTGCCGTTTTATTCGCCGATCCCGCCCACCCCTATAGCTGGGGCCTGCTCGGCTCGATGCCGGTGCTCGATGGCCCGCGCCGTCGCCTCACCGCGATCCCTGGACTGCCGCCCGCCTTGAATAACCGCCCCACCGGCTGCGCCTTTTCACCGCGCTGCGCGCATGTGCGCGATATCTGCCTGCCCGCACCGCCTGCGTTGCGCAACAACCCCCACCCGGTCGCCTGCGTGATCGACGCGGATCGGCGCGCCAGCCTGCGCCGGGAGCTGCTAACGCCATGAGTAATTTGTTAGAAGTCAAGCGATTATCAAAACATTACATCACCCGCAGCGGATTTTCCGGCAAGCGCGTGGTGCGCGCGGTCGATAGCGTCTCCTTCACCATCGCCCCCGGCGAGGCGCTCGGCTTGGTCGGTGAATCCGGCTGCGGTAAATCAACCCTCGGTCGCTGCATCGCCCGCCTGTATCAGCCGACATCAGGCTCAATCATGGTCAACGGCACCGACATCACCCATCTGAGTGCCCGCAAACTCCGCCCGATCCGCGCCGGGCTGCAAATGATTTTCCAAGACCCCTACGCCTCGCTCAATCCGCGCCGGCGCGTCGGTGAAATCATCGCCGAACCCTTAATCGTGCATCGGCGCGGCGCGGCGCGCGACATCACCGCCCGGGTCGCCAGCCTGCTCACCGATGTCGGTCTCGGCCCGGACGCGCTCACCCGTTTTCCCCATGAATTC
>JAJZEG010000034.1 GCA_021828605.1 Pseudomonadota bacterium
GCGCTGAAGCAGGAAATCAGCCTGCCGATCCATGTTCACACCCATGACACATCCGGCATCGGCGGCGCCACCCTGCTCGCCGCCGTCGCCGCTGGCGCCGATGCGATCGATGCCGCGATGGATGCACTGTCCGGGCTAACATCCCAGCCCTGCCTCGGCTCGCTGGTCGAAGCCTGGCGCCATAGCGAGGCCGAGTGCGGGCTTGATCCGGAATCGATCCGCCAGATCAGCTTCTATTGGGAAGCGGTGCGCAACCAATACGCTGCCTTCGAGAGCGATTTGCAAGCGGGGGCCTCGGAAGTCTATTTGCATGAAATGCCCGGCGGCCAATTCACCAATCTGCGCGAACAAGCCCGCGCACTCGGTCTGGAGTCCCGCTGGCACGAGATCGCCCGTGCCTATCGCGATGCCAACAGGACGTTAGGCGACATCGTCAAAGTCACCCCCTCCTCCAAAGTCGTGGGCGATCTGGCCTTGATGATGGTCGCGCAGGATCTCTCCCCCGCCGACCTGCTCGACCCCAATCGCGAAGTCGCCTTCCCGCAATCGGTCATCGACATGCTGCGCGGTGATCTCGGTCAACCCCCCGGTGGCTGGCCCGAAGCGCTCAGCCGCAAAGTGCTCAAGGAGCAATCGCCCTACCATGTCCGCCCGGGTTCGCTGCTCGCCCCGGCCGATCTCGCAGCACTGCGCAGCGAAGCGCAAAGCCGGATCGGCGAGCCGATCGATGATGATGCGCTCGCCGCCTATGCCATGTATCCCGATGTCTATACCGGTTTTCGCGCCACCAGCACCGCCTATGGCCCGGTCGCCGCCCTGCCGACACCGGTTTATTTCTATGGCATGCAGCCGGGCGATGAAATCGCGATCAGCCTGGAGCCGGGCAAAACCCTCAATGTCCGCCTGCAAATTCTGGGTGAAACCGATGATGAAGGCAATGTCCGCGCCTTTTTCGAACTGAACGGCCAGCCCCGCGTGGTCAAAGTCCCCAATCGCGCCGCCACCCCCGCGCGTCCCGCCCGGCGCAAGGCCGATGACCAGCGGGCCGAGGAAATCGGCGCGCCGATGCCCGGCACCATCGCCGCCGTGCTGGTCCGCGTGGGCCAGACCGTCGCTGCGGGCGAGCCCTTGGTCGCGATCGAGGCGATGAAAATGCAAACGCGGATCAACGCGCCGGAGGCGGGCACCATCACCGCCTTGCATATCCGTCCCGGCGAAGCGGTCGACGCGAAGGATTTGTTAGTCGAATTGACGCTCTAGCACCACCCCATCCGCGCCGAACCAATGTAGCCGGGTCGGATCAATCGCAAGCGGCACAGTCTCACCCACCCGTAGCCCACAATCGGGTCCGCCACGCATAATCCAGCGCGCATCGCTCAGGCGCAGATGAATATGGGTCTCAAACCCCAGATGCTCAATCCGCGTCACATATCCGCGCAGCCCCCCCTCGGCGGCGATGCTGACATGCTCGGGCCTAACCCCCAGCGTCACCGCCAAGCCGGGGGGCAAACCCAGCGCCAGGCCGGTCGGGCAGGGCAGGGTGATACCCTCGGCCAGCACCAACCCGGCCGCATCGATCCGGCCCGCGATGAAATTCATCGGTGGCGCGCCGATGAAGCCGGCAACAAACTGATTCGCTGGCTGGTCATGCAGCAACCGCGGCGTGGCGACCTGTTCAATCCGCCCGCCATTCAGCACCACGACCCGATCAGCCATGATCATCGCCTCGGCCTGATCATGGGTCACGTAAATCATCGTCGTCTGCAACTGCCGGTTCAGCGCCACCAGCTCCAGGCGCAGTTGCGCGCGCAGCACCGGGTCCAGATTGGCCAGCGCCTCATCGAACAAATAGCCGCGCGGCTGCGCTGCGATCGCCCGGCCAATCGCCACGCGCTGCCGCTCACCCGCCGAGAGTTCATCGGGCTTCCGCTCGAGCAACGGCTCCAGCCCGAGCAATGCCGCCACCCGCGCCACCCGCGCCGCCCGGTCAGCGCCCGCGCCGGTCGTGCCCCAGCGCGGCGCGAATCCCAAATTCGCCGCCACACTCAAATGCGGAAACAACGCATGGCTCTGAAACACCATCGCGAGCCCGCGTCGTTCGGCGGGAAGCTGATTGACGCAAACCCCATCAATCCGGATCTCACCGCCGCTGACCGGCTCAAGCCCGGCAATCAACCGCAACAGGCTGGTCTTGCCCGACCCTGACGGTCCGACAATCACCAAAAATTCACAATCCTCGATGTCCAGCGAAATATCGGCAAGCCGCTCAACCGCGCCGTCGCGCTGCGTCACCTGGTTCAGCGAAATCCGTGCCATCCTTTGGTCCTATCGGATAATCGTCCCGGCTTCCAGCATTGCCCATCCTCCGCTATCAGGAGCGGATGACCGACTGGCTGCTTTACAAAATCGTGCGCGGACGCCCCCGGCTGTTCGCAGGCCTCGCCTGCGGCATCGCCGCCTATCCGCTCCTGCCCACCATCCTGTCCACCGCCCTGCCGCCAATGACCCGGCTCGCTTTGAGCTGGGATGTCATGGTCGCGGCCTATCTGGTGCTGGTCGCGATCCATTTCATCGGCGCCGATCACACCTACATCCAGGCCGACGCCGCGCGCCAGGAAGAGGGCGAATGGACCCTGTTCGCAATCACCTTGTTCGGCGCGTTGATGAGCTTCGTG
>JAJZEG010000174.1 GCA_021828605.1 Pseudomonadota bacterium
TTGAACCAGATGTCGGTCATGTTATTGCTCCATAACAAAACACCGCCCGGTTTGTGACCGGACGGTGGGTTCGGTTAAACGCGCATGGGTTAGGAGGTCAGGCCGCGCCGTTGTTCGCCGACTTGGATGTCGGTGGGGGTGAAGGCGGACTTGATCAGCGCGATGGCTTGATACGGGTTGCACTCGCCGCACATGAAAATATCGAGGGCGGCAAAACCGCGCTCGGGCCAGGTGTGGATCGAGATATGGCTTTCAGCCAGAACCACCACGCCCGAAACGCCGCCATTCGGGGTGAAATGATGGAAATGGCTGTGCAGGATCGTCGCCCCGGCGGCGATGGCGCCTGCGCGCAAGGTGGTGTCGATCAATTCCGGCTCATCGAGGCGGCTCGCCCCCCAGATATCGATGAGCAAATGAGTGCCGGCAAAGCGGACCCCATCGCGCTCAACAAAATAATCCTTGGGCAAGGCCGTATCGTCGGCGGTGCCCATGGCAGGAACGTCGTTCGTGATCATCGTCTGGTTTTCGCTCGGAATCTCCGAGACCATCCCCAGTCGGGCAAGTGCGTTCATCGCAAGCTCCCTCAACCAGTGACAGCCTGTAGAACGCAGCACCGTGCCGCGCCCCCCGGGGCTAGGAGCGCGCGATATGAGGCTAAACGGGTTGGGATGCAAGCGAAACTTTCGGGTCAGTGGGTAGGGGCGGGCTGACGGGGCGGGGTAGAGCGGTTATGGTTCGGGTCCAAGACAATAATCGGGAGCGAGGCGATGGGGATGAGCAAGGGAATAATCCGCGAACCCGTGAGGGATGCGGATGATTTGACTGAATTTGCGTCGCGCGATGAAATTATTTCGCTCCAGACGCAGCGGTTACGCGCGACGCTCGAGCGGGCTTATCAGCGTGTGGCGCCGATGCGGGCGAAGTTTGATGCAGCCGGGGTGCATCCGGGGGATTTTCGCGCATTGGCCGATTTGGCGCGGTTTCCGTTCATGGTGAAGGATGATTTGCGCGCGGCCTATCCGTTTGGGTTGTTTGCGGTGCCGCAGGCGGAAATCAGGCGGCTGCATGCGTCATCGGGTACGACCGGCAAGGCGGTGGTGGTGGGCTATACTGCGGCGGATCTGGAGGTGTGGTCGCGGCTGGTGGCGCGCTCGATCCGGGCTGCGGGTGGTCGGGCCGGGATGGTTGCGCATATTGCCTATGGGTATGGGTTGTTTACCGGCGGGCTCGGGGCGCATGCCGGGGCGGAGCGGTTGGGCTGTGCGGTGGTGCCGATCTCAGGCGGGATGACCGAGCGGCAGGTGCAGCTGATTACCGATTTTGCGCCGGAGATTATCATGGTGACGCCGAGCTATGGGCTGGCGATTTTGGATGCGTTTCGCGCGCAAGGGCGCGATCCGCGGGAGTGCGCTTTGAAAATTGGGATTTTTGGCGCGGAGCCCTGGGGCGAGAAAATGCGCGCGGAGTTGGAGGCGGGGTTTGGGATCGAGGCCACCGATATTTATGGCCTGTCGGAAATTATGGGGCCGGGTGTGGCGCAGGAATGTGTGGAGACCAAGGATGGGCCGCATATTTGGGAGGATCATTTCTATCCCGAAATTATTGATCCGCTGACCGGGGCGGTGTTGCCCGATGGGATGCCGGGGGAGTTGGTGTTTACTACGCTGAGCAAGCAGGCGATGCCGATTATCCGGTATCGGACCCGGGATTTGTCGT
This sequence comes from Pseudomonadota bacterium, assembly GCA_021828605.1. The sequence goes on from JAJZEG010000174.1 coordinate 1,717, forward strand.
GCTTGTTGCCGGGGTCGGCGCGGCCGGGGATGCGGCGGATGGCGCGGATTTCCGGGCGGTCGGATGATATGATTGTGCTGCGCGGGGTGAACGTGTTTCCAACGCAGATCGAGGAGATTTTGTTAGAGCAGGATTGGTGCGCCGGGCATTATGTGATTGAGCTGAGCAGGCCCAACCGGCTGGATGAAATGCTGGTGCGCGCGGAGTGCCGGGTTGAGCATTGGGGCGGCGGGGCGATGGGGGATGCGGCAGAGCGTTGCGGGCAATGGATCAAGGATCGGCTTGGGGTTTCGGCGATGGTGCGGATCGAGGCGCCGGGGATGATTGAGCGTTCGTTGGGCAAGGCCAAGCGGGTTGTTGATTTGAGATCGAAATGATTATTTGGCGCGTTTGGTGCGGATGACGCCATCGGCGGTGAGGGTGGTGATTTCATCGGCGGTGAAGCCGAATTCGGTGAGGATTTGCGCTTGATCGGCGGCGAAAGCGGGGGGTGGGGTCCAGCTGCCGGTTTCGGGTCCGCCTTGGGTGCGTGAGAATTTGATCGGTGTGCCCAGGGTTTGGATGCCATCAAGCTCGGTGCGCATCGCGCGGTGGGCGGTGTGCGGGCTGGCGAGGGCGGCATCGACGGTTTGCATCGCCCCGGCGGGCACACCCGCTTCGATCAAGGCGATGGCGATGGCCGCACCGTCATGGTGGGCGAGGCGGGATTCGAGGGCGGCGCGGAGGGCGGGTCGGTTCGCGAGGCGGGCAGCGTTGTTGGTAAAACGCGGATCATCGGCGAGGGATGGATCGCCGAGATGGGTGCAGAGTTTGCGAAATTGCCCGTCATTACCAGCGGCGATGAAAATCGGGCAGGTAAGGGTGCGAAAAACTTCGTAAGGGGCGATGTTAGGATGGGCGTTGCCGGTGCCTTGCGGGGTTTTGCCGGAGAGCAGATAATTGGCGG
>JAJZEG010000087.1 GCA_021828605.1 Pseudomonadota bacterium
GAGAAACCGTTCTAATCGCTGTTTGGTCAGCGCACCCGTGGCGATTAGGCTATCACCAAAGCGTCCACCCACTTCGTTTTGATGCTGCACCGCGCGGTCGATTTCGTTCGCGGAGACAAGTTTTGCCGCAATGAGCAGATCACCTAAACGCATAAAGACTGTTCCCTTAGACTAATATTTCGATGATTGAGCGATGCGCATCCGCTTCACTGAGGCCGAGCCGGTCATGCACGGATTTTTCGGCCTGAATCCCGATTTTGTTCAGAGATGCGTTGGATCAGCGTATCTGCGGAGAGGGGTCTGCCAAGCAAAAACCCTTGCGCTTCATCACAGCCGATCCTTTTGACGTAATCGAATTGTGCGTCGGTTTCGATGCCCTCGGCGGTGACCATCAAACCTAGGCCGCGCGCCACACCCATGATGGCTTCGAGAATTGGCATTGTCTGACGACTATTTTCGACTTTGGAAATGAACGAACGGTCGATTTTGACTTTATGAAAATCAAAACTGTCGAGATAGGCCAACGATGAGTAACCGGTACCAAAATCATCCAGAACAATACGAAGGCCCAGTTCAGTGAGTTTTTTAATGGTCCTGGCAAAGGCATCGATTTTCGCGAAAAACACCGTTTCAGTAAATTCAAGCAATAATCGCTCGGCGGGCAGACCACTCATTGCCAGAGCATGTTCGACAATATTGATGAAATCACCACGATCAATTTGCTTGGCCGAAACATTGACCGATATGCTCACATAGTCAGGCCAAGATTTTGCGGTGCGGCACGCCTCTATTAATACCCAACGACCGATATCATGAATATAGCCCGCCTCTTCGGCGAGGGGAATGAATTGGGCGGGCGAGACATTACCGCGCTCGGGATGCTGCCAACGCAGCAGCGCTTCGGCACCCGTGATGATTTGGTCATGGATATTGATAATAGGCTGGAACACCAAGGAGAATTCGCCTCGGCTTAGAGCGCCACCGAGATCGCTGCGCAGCTCGCTCGAGCAACGGAATTCCTCGTTCATTCCTGGCTCGAAAAATAAATAGCGGCCCCGATTATTCGCTTTGGCATTATACAAAGCCAAGTCAGCTTGTTTGTATATTTCACCTGGCGTTTGTTGTCCGGCATCCGACAAGGCGATGCCGACCGACACGCCGACTTGCACTTCTCGACCGTCAATTTGGAACGGCTGCTTGAAAGCCGTCACCAAGCGATCAGCCAGCAATTCGGCGTCGCGACGCGAGCGGACGCCGGTTTGCATGAGCATGAACTCATCACCGCCTGTGCGTGCCAGCAGATCTTTGGCACGAATGCAGGATCGGAGCCGCGCCACGGCGAGCTTGAGTAACGCGTCACCGGCAGGGTGGCCGAACGTATCGTTTACTTCCTTAAAAAAATCCATATCAAGACACATCAACGCAACGCGTTCAGAGGCAATTGCGGTGGTCAAGTATGACGCAAGTTGATCGAACAAAACGGTTCGATTTGGTGCGCCGGTTAACGCATCATGACTGGCGGCATGTTGCAATTGCCGCTGGGCGCGCTTGCGTTCGGATACATCGCGGATGAACAGGGAAACTTCGTCGGCATCAGGTCTGATGTGAATTTCCAGCCAGATATCGGCATATTTCCAGAAAAATTCAATATCCGCCGATTGGCTGGATTGATAACTGCTCATTATCGTCGCGATCAGCGCATTATTCATTCTGATTCGCAGTAAACGATTGAGCGACTGGCCTTGGATGTTGATTTCGTCGCCGAACAGCCTTTGGGCGGCGGCGTTGGCGAAGCTGACACGCAGATCAGGATGGAACACGACCACCGCGTCGCTGGTGGCGTTGAGCACGCGCTCTGCGCGTTTTTCACTCTCGCGGCGAGCATTTTCCGCGAGCCGGCGATCATTGATGTCTTCCATGGTGCCATACCAGCGGATCGGCGCGCCCTGGTCATCGCGGCGGACGGCAGCGCGGACGCGAACCCATAGGAAATCACCGTGCTTTGAGCGAATCCGATATTCAATATCGAGCGGCGTCAGCGTGGCGACGCAGTGCCCCCACGCGGTCAAAACAGCGGGAAGATCATCGCGATGGACAACGTTGGTCCATCCGTCTGGAAAAGTTTCGTGCTCAGTCAACCCGGTCAATTGAAACCATTTCGCCCCAGCATCGAGAATCCGACCCTCGGGGTTGGCGGTCCAAGGGATTTGCGGATGAAGATCGACCATGTGGCGATAATGATCTTCGCTGGCACGGAGTTGCGCTTCGATCAGGCGCAACTCGGTTATATCTTGGGAGGTACCGCGCAGCGCGATTACCCGATCACGGTCAGGATCAATGATCGGCTCGGCATAGGTCAGCAATTCCCGGTTGGCGCCATCAGGAAGAATAACCCGATATTCAGCAGTAACAGCGGTGCGTTCTTTGACACCTCGATAATATTGATCCATTGTTTTCTGATAATCGTCAGGATGGATCATTGACCGCATCCGCTCATAGGTAACGGGGCGATCATCAAGCGGCTGGCCCATGATCTGGCAGATGTCAGGGGCGAAATGCAGAATGCGCGCCTCAAGATCCCACATCCAGGTGCCAATTTTGGCCAGGCGATGGGCGTGAGACAATTCGGCGGTGCGGGCGGCCAACCGTGCGGATAAG
>JAJZEG010000354.1 GCA_021828605.1 Pseudomonadota bacterium
AGAGCAGGCGCATGGGCCGCCTTAATGGCCGCTGGCTCGGATCGACACCTCGACCGACATGCCAGGGGCGATCAGATATTTTGCCACGCGGCGGTCGGTGAAGACCAAGCGCACCGGCACACGCTGCACGATTTTCACGTAATTGCCGGTGGCGTTTTCAGCGGGCAACAGCGAAAATACCGAGCCGGTGCCATGCTGGATCGAGGCGACTTGGGCGTGAAACGACACGCCAGGCACAGCATCGATGGTAATGCGGGCGGGCAGGCCCGGATGGATGCGGCTGAGTTGGGTTTCCTTGAAATTAGCGGTGACCCAAATCCGATCACCGACCAGCGCCATCAGCCCGGTGCCAGGGGCGACGATATTGCCCCGACGCACGGTGCGGTGCGCGATATAGCCCGCACTCGGCGCGCGGATGATGGTGTAGCCGCGTTGCAGCGTGGCGGTGGCCACGGCCACTTTCGCCGCCTGGGCTTGCGCCTGGGCGGCCTGAAGCGCTGCTTTGGCACTGGCGACTTGCGCCGTTGCCGCATCCAGCCGTGCTTGCGCGCCGCGCGCGGCGGCGCTGGCGTTATCGCGATCAGCCCGGGTGACGGCTTGCGGGTTGATGCCCGCATAGCGAGCCAGATCCTGCTTGGCTTTGACTAAATCAGCGCGCGCGACTTCGACCTGTGCGACAGCACCGACAAGCCCGGCTTGGCGCACCGCAATCTGCGCCGTTGCCTCGCGCAACTGCGCCTTGGCGCGCGCCAGTTCGGTTTGCTCTTGCGCGGGATCGAGCCGCACCAGCACCTGGCCACGGACGACATGCTGATTTTGCCGCACCAACACCGCCAACACCTGGCCTGCGATGCGCGGTGCGATCGGGTGGATCGGCCCGCCAATTTCGGCATCGGTTGAGGTTACGAAATGCCGAGCATGCAGCCAATAAATCAACCCGGCCAAGGCCAGCACCAGCAATATCGCGGCTAAAATAATAAATTTGCGCGCCCCACCGTTATGGGCGTGCGGATGAACATCGTTAGGCTCGGTTTGATCCGATTGTCGCTCCATGCCGTCGTTACCTTTATTGATGTCTGGCTCACCTACTTTTACGTGCTGTGACCGATCCCGCACAGAAAATCCAGCCATGCCGACGATCATCGTCCGTTGTTGGGGCAAATTGAATATTTTAGTGGCCCGCTTATCCCTGAAATTCATCGATGAATTTCAGGGATACAGCACGAAGTACTATTCCAAATCCGCGCTGGAAAACCTCTTGCCAAACGCTGGCAAAGATAGAATACTACTTAAGGTAGTGTTATTTGTCTCAAAACGAGCGTATGGGTGTAAAAATGACAGGTTTTCTTAGTCTCGATGCATTTTTTCGGCACGCCATGCGTGCATGGCCGCAAACACCCCCCGGCCTGGAAAATGCTGATTTTGGTGCATCCGGCGCGTGGCTCAAAGCCCGTCCGGGCAGTGAGGCCGATCCGGAATCACCGCTTTTGAAAATCCCCGGTTCCGGGCGGATGCGCACCGTGCCTGACGGGTTATGGCTTTGGTTCGGCGGCGATGCCAGTGATCCTTATGTTGACTTGTTTGCCATTGAAATTTGTGGCGGGCTGCAAAATCTGCTCGATAAGCGATCACGCTACGCGCCTAGCCTGCATTCCTTATTGATTACTTGCCCTTTAGCTTGGTTGCTGAGCCCGGTGCCCGGCATTGAGACTATGTTGCGCTGGCAGGCGACTGGCCTGCTCGACGAGGCACCAACCCGCGCGCTGGTGCTACCGGTGCGCGATATTCGCGTTTTATATGCACTCAAACCCCGGCAATTTCATGAATTCGCCTGCGGTAGCCTCGCGCATGCCCATGAATTATTCGCACCTATCGATGCCTTGATCGGCGCGGGCGCTTGGAGCGCGCCGGCATTGCGCGATTTTCTGGGCCGCGCGGCCCGACGCGCCAATTTTTGGGATTCAGCTTTGGCGCCGCAAACCAGCGACGAACCCCGGCGGCGCCAGATCGCGTCCTTTGCGCCGCAACGCGGCAAGCGCCTGGTCGGGATAGTCAGAAATCAGCGCATCGACCCCGAGCGCGATCATGGTTTCGATATCGGGCGTGAGGTTGACAGTCCACGGTATGACCGCGAGGCCGAGCGACTGCGCCAACTCACACGCGCCCCGATCAAGCGTGCTGTGCAGGGGCGCCCAGGCGCAAGCCCCGGTCGCGGCCACGGCCCTGGCCAATTGGCCGTTGAACGCGCTTAACTCAATGCCATCCAGCCAAAGCCGCCCCCCAGTTGCGTTAACCGGCGTCGTGGTGTCGGGGGCGGTCAGGCAGCAGCGCCGCAAGCCAGGTTCTAGCGTTGCCGCGATCCGCAGCACGCGCCAGTCGAACGCGAATAAAATTGTTCGCTCAATCGCCTGATGGCGGCGCAACACAGCGAGCACCGCCGCTACCATCGATTCAGGGGCCGCAGTCAGTTCCGGCTGATCAGGGAAGGCTTTGATTTCCACCAATAGATCGAGCGTGCCGAGTGCGCCCAACGCTTGATCCAGACTTGGTATCCCCACCCCATCGAGCCCGCGCTGGGTTGGGTAACGGGCCGCGTAAGCTGAGCCCGGCTGCGCCCGGCCGATATCAAAAGCGGCCAATGCGGCGATGGGCAAGT
>JAJZEG010000177.1 GCA_021828605.1 Pseudomonadota bacterium
CTGTCCAATCGCGCGGATCGCCTCGGCGTAATCGCGGTAATAGCGTTCGGCGTCGGCTGCGGTCAGCGCGGCCTCGCCCAGCATGTCATAGGAATAGCGAAACCCGCGCGCCTGCGGCTTGCGGCTATTGGCCAAGGCCGCTTCGATGGTCTGACCCAACACGAATTGCTCGCCCATCAAGCGCATCGCCACATGCACCCCCTGGCGGATCAGCGGCTCGCCGCCTCTGGCGATCAGCCGGGTCAGCGCCGCCGACAGGCCGGTCTCACTCGCGGTCGCGGTCAATTTGCCAGTAACCAGCAAGCCCCAGGTCGCCGCGTTAACAAAAGGCGAGCGGCTGGCGCCCAGATGTTTGCGCCAATCGCCACGGCCGATTTTATCGCGAATCAGCGCATCGCGGGTCGCGCTGTCGGGGATGCGCAGCAGCGCCTCAGCCAGGCACATCAGCGCCACACCCTCCTGGCTGGACAGTGCGTATTCCTGCAACAGGCTTTCCACCAGCCCGTGCTGCCCCTTGGCGCGCAACGCCGTCACCAGCCGCGTCGCCATCGCCCGGACCTGCACCGTCTGCTCAGCGGGTAAGGTCGCCAGATCAAGCAGCGCCGCCACACAATCAGGCTCGGCCCGCAGCTTGGCAGCGCGGATCGCCACGCGCAACGGCAATGATCCATCGGTCACGGCGAAATCGGGGGGTAGGTTTGCGGGCATCATCGCATCACCAGACGCATCATGGGTCTCCATTGCACGAAACGGCGTGATCGGGGGTACGCGCCGGTGATCAGCCGCCGCCGAGATATGCTGCTTGCACCTCCGGCGCATTGAGCAATGTGGTCGCATCACCATTGAGGATGATTCGACCGACTTCCAGCACATAGCCGCGATCAGCGAGCCTGAGGGCGGCGCGGGCATTTTGTTCGACGATTAGGATGGTCACGCCGGTTGCGGCGATGCTGCGCAGGCTGCGGAAAATGCCCTGGATGATGATTGGTGCGAGGCCGAGGCTGGGTTCGTCGAGGAGCAGGAGCTTGGGTTTGGCGATCAGCGCGCGCCCGATGGCGAGCATCTGCTGCTCACCACCTGACAGCGTACCCGCAAACTGAGCACGACGTTCGGCCAGACGGGGAAACATCCGGTAAACCATCTGGATACTATCGGGAACTTCCTTGGGTGGTCGGGTATAGCCACCGAGTTTGAGATTCTCCGCGACGGTGAGCGTGCCGAATACCCGCCGCCCTTCCGGAGACTGCGCGATGCCGTGGCGCACGATCCGGTCCGCAGGCGTGCGGGTAATGTCGATGCCATCGAAGTTAATGCTGCCCGCGCTTTTGGGGAGCAGGCCGGAGATCGCGCGCATCAGGGTGGTTTTGCCTGCGCCATTCGCACCGAGGATTGCGACGATCTCACCGGCAGTAACACTCAATGATACGCCTTTCAGCGCCTCGATCTGGCCATAGGCGACGCGCAGATCATCGATGACGAGCAGGCTCATGCGGGCTCGTCCTCATCGTCGCGACCGAGATAGGCTTCGATCACCGCTGGGTTGGTGCGAATCGCGGCGGCTTCGCCTTCGGCGATTTTACGGCCGAAATTGATCACCACGATATGATCGCTCACCTGCATCACCACATTCATGTCATGCTCGACGAGCAGAATGGTGACGCCGCTCGCCCGGATCATGAAAATCGTCTCGTTCAGCGCGGCCGATTCAGCATCGTTCAGCCCGGCGGCAGGTTCATCGAGAATGATCAGCTCCGGCTGGCCGACCAGCGTGCGGGCAAGCTCGACCCGTCGCTGCACACCATACGGCAGCGCGGTTGCAGGTATATTGGCGACCGAGTCGAGATCAAGACGCCGCAACACCGCATGCGTGCGTTCGGCAAGATCGGCTTCTTCGCGCCGCTGCGCGGGCAGCGCGAGCAATCCCTGCCACCAGCGCTGCCGAGACGCCAGATGGCAGCCCGCCCGGACATTCTCGAATACCGTCATATCGGAAAACAAACGAATCGTCTGGAAGGTGCGGCGCAGACCAAGGCCAGCGACGCGCGCCGGACTGGCGCCGGTGATATCGCGCTCTTTCCAGAGTATCGCGCCGGATTTGGGGCGATAGACGCCGGTAATCATGTTGAACACGGTGGTTTTGCCTGCGCCGTTTGGCCCGATCAGGCCGACGATCTGCCCTTGCTTCACCGTGAAACTGAGATCATCGACGGCGCGCAGCCCGCCAAAGCTGATACCGATCCCCTGAAGGCTGAGTAAGCCCGTCATGTCGTGATCCGTTTGCGCGGCAACAGGCCCTGCGGGCGCAGCACCATCACCGCGATCATCGCGATGCCGAACACGAAATAGCGGTATTCGGCGAGGTTGCGGAAAATCTGTGGCACCACGAACATCAAGCCAGTGCCGAGCAAGACGCCGGGGATCGAGCCCTGGCCGCCAACGATCACGATGGCGAACACAGTGACCGATTCGGTGAAAATGAAGGAGGACGGGCTGACGGTGGAGAGTTGCACCGCGAACAAGGTGCCAGCGAGACCGGCGAGCCCGGCGCCTAAGGCAAAAGCAAGGGTTTTGATCCGACGGGCATCGACGCCCAGGGTGCTCGCGGCGAGTTCATCTTGCTTCAGATAATGCAGCGCCCGGCCAAACTCACA
>JAJZEG010000098.1 GCA_021828605.1 Pseudomonadota bacterium
AGGCGCTTGACCGTATCGAGCTTGATCACCTCACCTTTCTCGTAGCGGTACAAAGCCGCACGCGATACGCCGAGCCGTGCGGCGATTTCTTCGGCCTTGAGCCCGGATTCCATCCGGTAGGCGCGGATCTGGTGGCCGATTTCGTTAAATTGCATCATTGTAATGTACTGCCCGAGTGAGTGGTTAGCTGACTGATTATTCGATAAGCGTCATAAAACACTACAATAATCTCAAATTTTTGTAAAATGGAAAGTTATTCACAAAATTCATGCTGGACCCCGGATTTTTCCAAGTGTTCATCTAAACCGTGAATTTGTTAACGGATAAAACCGAATTTTGCAACAAGGCCTGATCAGTAAAGCCACTATTCTTTCGATATTGTATTATGTAACTTTCTGGACGTTATGCAAACCAACGATACCGCTAAAGAATGCGCGAGGGCGCGACGCAAGCGTCAAGCCGCCGATACAAAGGGCCGCCAATCGGAAAATTACGCCGCCCAATGGTTGATCAACCAAGGTTACCGGATTTTAGGGAATCGGCTGCGCACGTCGGGGGGTGAAATTGATCTGGTCGCGCAGAATGAGTCGGTTTTGGCTTTCATTGAAGTCAAAGCGCGCGCCTCCGAGCGCGCGGGACTTGAGGCGGTGACGCTTCGCCAGCGCCGAAGGCTGGTTGCGGCGGCGATGATTATTTTAGCCGCGCAGCCCGATTGGTTGCGGCCTGATATACGGTTTGATTTGATTGTGGTGACTGGCGCTACCGTGCATCATTGGCCGGCGGCATTTCGGGCCGATGATGAGGCGTGATCTGACTGCATGGCAATAGCGTGAGGGCGCGGCTATAGCGGGCAAATGAAAGCAACGCTCGAAAAATTGCGCATGACCAACCGATACGCCTGGCTGGTCGGGTCCTTGCAAGCCGAGTGGCGCCGCTTGCTTGGCTTTGGCGTGCCGGGCGCGCTGGCCGGTTTTGCCGCCGGGCGGTTTGCGGCCATGATTTGGGAGGCGGATTGCGTTCAGCCGCTGCCTTTGCCCTGGTTGGCGCAATTTTCCGCTGATCGACCCCCTTCGGTTTATGAGTGCCGCGCGATCTGGCCGGATTTGGCATCGTTTGCGCCGGTTGCCGATATTTTGGCGCCGACCCCGACCGATTTGACCCGGCTGCGCGCGGTGTGGGTGATGCTCGGTACGACTGAGTCGATTATGGAAACCGGCGGCGATGTGCGCCTGCTGCGCGACCCGCAGACCGGGCTCAATGGCTATGGGTGCAGCCATCAGCCGCGGCCCTGGGCGATCACTTTTGCCTCCTCGACCGCGTCATCGGTGTCCGAGCGCGGCTATCAATCGGCCGATCGGGCCCGGTTGAGCCTCAGTGCGGCGATGTTGATGAGTGGCAACCGCCGGGTGATTGCCCATGCCGTGGGAATCATGCGGCGGCGTCTGCGCACGGCGCTACAGGTGCCGACAAATACCACCGTGATCCTCGCCGCGTCGGGGACCGATAGTGAATTGCTCGCCCTTAGTTTTGTGCATCTGGCGGCGGGGGATCGACCGATTACGGTGATTTTGCTCGCCCCCGAGGAGACCGGCAGCGGTGTGCCGATGGCGGCGCGCGGCCAGCATTTTGCCATCGATACCGCCAATGGTCATGACGTGGCCAAGGCGGCGCCGATCCGGGGCTTTCGCGCTGACACCAGCCTGGTTGCGCTGAATTTGCGCGACGCGGCCGGTGCGGCGCTGCCGCGCGACGCGGTGCAGAAATCGGTGGAGGCCGCGATCAGCACAGCGCTTGCCGCCGGACGGCGACCGGTGCTGCATGCGCTCGATTTATCGAAAACCGGGCTGCTGGCCCCGACCATGGCCGGGCTGCGCGCGTTGCGCGAGCAATTTGGCGATGCGTTCGATATTGTCGTCGATGCGTGCCAACTGCGCATCGCCCCGCATCGGCTGACCGATTATTTGGCGCTCGATGCGATCCTCTTGATCACCGGCTCGAAATTTCTCACCGGTCCGCCTTTTGCCGGTGCCGCTTTGGTGCCACCGGCGATTGCCAAGCGGCTGGAAACCGGAAGCTTACCCGCAGGGCTCGATGCCTATTTCAGCCGGGCGGAATGGCCGGGGCGCAGCCGGGCGGCCCAAACCCTGCCTGATACCGCCAATTATGGGTTATTATTGCGCTGGTGGGCAGCTTTGGCGGAATTGCGCGCCTTTGCCGTGGTGCCGGAGGCGCAAAAGGCCCGGGTGCTGGATCGGTTTGCCGCGACCGTTGATCAGGCGATCGCCCGGCATGATTGCCTGGTATTGTTGCCGATGCCCGCCTTGGCGCGTGATCAGGCGGCGGGGCTGTGCTGGGATGATCGGCGCATGGTGTTCGCGTTTGCGGTGCGCGATCCGGCGCATCCCGATCGGCTGCTCGACCCGGCAGCGGCGCGGCTATTGTATCATTGGTTGAATGCGGATTGCTCGAAATGTTTTGATCGGGCCGAGCAACCCGCCTGGTATGGGTTGGCGCAGCGTATTTGCCATATTGGTCAGCCGGTTGCCTTACCCGACGGCGCAGGCGGCAGCGTCGGCTGGTTGCGGGTGTCGGCGGGGGCGCGGTTGATTTCGGGCGAACCCTCGTTGCGGCATTTATCGTTCGAAAAGCG
>JAJZEG010000126.1 GCA_021828605.1 Pseudomonadota bacterium
AGCGTTGCTCAGCCTCGCAAACAAAGCTAGAGCGCGTCAGATTGGCGCGACTGCGTCAATCTGAACATATAGCGCTCTAGCCTCAATTATCCCGATAAGGCGACTGATGGGTTAGAGCATCGTTCGTGAGCAAACGCGAACGAAAAACACCCTAAATCGGCGGTCGCCGCCTCGCGCCGGCAGCCCCCGCCAGCTCATAAAATAACCGGCTGCACAGCAAATCCGGCATCGCCCCCGCCGATTTACAGGCGGCCTCCGCATCGAGCGTCAATTTGATCGCGGCCATAATCGCCGGTTCGCGCCAGGCAGTCGCGGCTTGCACCACCAACGGTGCGCGACGAAAAAATACCGGCGGGCGCACCGCCGCCACCGCATCGCGTGGCGCGGTCCCGCGCGCCACTTGATCGGCCAACAGCCGCAATCGGCCCAACTCACCCAGCAACACCCGGATCACCGCGACCGGCGCCATGCCCTCATCGAGCGCCAGCCCCAAGGCATGATCAGCACCCGCCGCATCTCCCGCTAAAGCCGCGTCAATCGCCTCCTGCATCGATCCGGTGCCTTGATCGTCCAGAATCACCTCAATCTCGGCAATATCGACCTGTTTTGACGCACCCGCATATAAAATGACCCGCTCCGCCGCATCGCGCAGCGCGCCGGTCTCCCCACCCAACCGCGCGCTCGCCAGCGCCAGTGCTTCCCGGCTGATGCTCACCCCCGCCGCGCGCAGCAATGCGGCAAAAGCCGGCCCGCGTGCGGCGGCGTCGGGCACATAACAAATGATCGAGGCGCAATCATCGCGCTTTTCCGCCAGCGCGCGCAATTTCGAGCGCGCAGGCAAATCGCCCCCCAGCAGCACGATCAGCGCATCGCCCGGCGTCGCCAAGGCGGCCTCGGCGATTTTCACCTGCGCATCCCCGGCATCGCGCAGCAAAACCACCCGCCGCCCGCCGCCAAAGGCCGGAGCAGCGGCTTCTTCGGCGAGGCGCTCAGCCTGATCGGCGAGAAGTTCGGTCGCGCGAAACGGATCATCGAGCGATCCAGCAACCCGCTTGGCCAGCCCCCGTCCCAATTCCACCACGCGCGAACGATCCGCGCCCGAAATCAGCACCAGCCTGGTCTTGCCGGGATCGGCCAGAAAGCGATCGACCTGCCTTGCGTCGATCTTCATCGCCGATTCTATCCCGCGTGCGGATGCGCGTTGAAATAGATCGCCAGTTGCAGGGTAATTTGCCGGGCAATCGCGCGGGCGAGCTGGTGATTGGCATGATCGGTGCTGAGCGACAGCGCAAAATATTGATTATCGATCACATTGACCGCATTCATCGTCGAGGCCGATCCCTTGAGGATCACCTGCCCCCGATTGCCTGCCGGGGTGAGCTGCCAGGACGCATTCGCCGAAATCCGGGTGCGCGAACTCGAACTATCCGGCTGAATCCCGATGGCCTGTGCGCTGATATTATACTGCACGGTCAAATGATAACGATAAAACACCGGCGCCCCCGCGCGCCGCAAATCGGCTTCCAACGCCTCGTGCAAAATCTGCCCAGGCCGATTGGGGATCAACCCGATCTGGATTTCATCCAGCCGTGCCACCACCGACGGCGTGGTGCCCGACGCGGGCGCATAAACCGGGTGAAACCCACACCCCGCCAGCGGCAAGGCCGCCAGCAGCAACGCCAGTCCGCGATAGTTACGAGCGAATGACAAAATTCACGATCCGATCCGGCACATGGATGATTTTTACAATGCTCGCCCCCGCCAACGCCTGGGCAATTTTCGGCTCAGCCATGGCAGCGCGCTGCGCGACCTCGGCATCAGCCCCAATCGGCAAATCAATCGCCGCGCGCAATTTCCCCATAATTTGCACGCCAATCGTCACCTGATCGCGGCGCACCAAATCAGGATCGGCCACCAGCCACGGCAGTTGCGCCACCAACCCCGCATCCGGCTCCAGCAGCGCATAAGCGGTCTCGGCCACATGCGGAATAATCGGCGCCGATAGCCGGATCAGCGCACCCACCGCCTCGCGCCGCGCCGCACCCATACCCTTGTCAGTCGGGCCATCCCCCGCTTTGCCATCCGTTTCGCTAATCGCATTGGACAATTCATAAAGCCGGGCAATCGCGACATTAAACGCAAACCCATCAATCGCCTCACTCACCCCGGCAATCGCGCGGTGGGTGGCTTGGCGCAGGCTGCGCGCCGCCCCGCTGGCCTGCTCCAGCCCGGTCGGCTCCAACGGCTCCGCCGCAACCAGTTTCGCCAGCCGCACCACCCGCTGGACAAACCGAAACGCCCCCTGCGCGCCCGCCTCGGTCCATTCAACATCGCGCTCGGGCGGGTTATCCGACAAAGTAAACCAGCGCGCCGCATCCGCGCCAAACCGCTCGATCACCACGGCGGGATCAACAGTATTGCGCTTGGATTTCGACATTTTCTCGCTGGGCCCAACAATCACGGTCTGGCCCTGATGCGTGGCACGTCCATCCGGATGCCGCGTCACCTCCTCTGGATACAGCCAGCGCCCATCCTCGGTGCGATAGCTCTCATGGGTCACCATGCCCTGGGTGAACAGGCCAGCGAACGGCTCCGCCACGCCCACATGCCCCAGCCTGTGCAAAGCGCGGGTGAAAAAC
>JAJZEG010000424.1 GCA_021828605.1 Pseudomonadota bacterium
CGGTGATCAGCGCGTGGTGGAAATCGGCATCGCTTTATCGCGCGCCCCAAAATTACTCCTGCTCGATGAACCGACGGCGGGCATGGGCGATGAGGAAACCCATCACATGACCGCTCTGATCCGTCGCCTGAACAAGGATCAGGGGATCACCATCCTGTTCGTGGAGCATGACATGGCTATCGTGTTCGGCATCGCCGACCGGATCACCGTGCTCGATAATGGCAGCCTGCTCGCCGAAGGCAACGCCGCCGAAATCGCCGCCAACCCGAGAGTGCAGTCGGCCTATCTGGGGATTGCGGCATGAGTGCGGTTCTCGAGGTCGAAAATCTGAACACGTTTTACGGCAAAAGTCATATTCTGCATGGTGTGTCGCTGAGCGTGAACCAGGGCGAATTGATCGCGCTGCTCGGGCGCAATGGTGCGGGTAAAACCACCACCATGCGCAGCATCATGGGCCTGACCCCGCCGCGCAGCGGACGGGTCACTTTGTTCGGCCAGGATGTCACCGGCAAGCCGCCGCACCGGATTGCCAATCTGGGTGTGGGTTACGTGCCAGAAGGCCGAAAAATCTTCGGCCATCTCACCGTCCATGAAAATCTGCTGGTACCACCGCAAACCAAAGGCCCCTGGACCATCGAGGCGGTCTATCAATTATTCCCCCGCCTTGAGGAGCGCCGCACCAGCAAAGGCGGGCGCCTGTCCGGCGGTGAGCAGGAAATGCTGGCCATTGGCCGCGCTTTGCTGCTCAACCCGCGCTTCCTGATCCTCGATGAACCCTCGCAAGGTTTGGCGCCGGTCATTGTCCAGGAAGTAATGCGCACCATCGCGAAAATGAAATCGGAAGGCATGTCGATCCTGCTGGTCGAGCAAAATGCCTTTCTCGCCTTGCAACTCGCGGATCGCGCTTACGTGCTCTCCGATGGCGAGGTCGCCTATCACGGTCCGGCCGCTGAGCTTGCCGCCGATAAGGAGCGGATCGAAGCCCTCGCGGGCGTCGCGCATGCCGGGTAGGTCAACGCCCGGCAAGCCTGCCATGCGGTCGCATCGATTGGCGCGCGCGCGAAGGCACCCTAACCTGCGGTGAACAGCCACAGGTTCCGAAATGGCTTCCTCGATCCCGGCACCCGCCATCGCGACCAACCGAGCCGCCTTCCAGGTAATGACCGCCGGGGTCGCGAGCATGCTGCTCACCGTCGGGCTGGCGCGTTTCATGTACACCCCGCTGCTGCCAGTGATGCAGCATCAGGCCGGACTCTCGATCCTGCAAGGCGGCTGGCTCGCGACCATCAATTATGCGGGCTACATGACCGGCGCCCTGCTCGCCGCCTCGATCGGTGATATCCAAGCCAAATTCCTCGCCTATCGCGCCGGGCTGATCATCGCCGTGCTCAGCACTGCGGGCATGGGTCTCACCGATCATTTCGCGCTCTGGGCGATCCTGCGCTTCATCGCGGGCCTGTCCAGCGTCGCGGGATTGCTGCTCGGTTCGGGTCTGGTGCTGCATTGGCTGCGCCATCATGGCCGACGGTTGGAACTCGGCATCCATTTCGGCGGCGTCGGGCTTGGTATCGCGGTATCGGGCGCCCTCGCGATGCTCATGGCCCATCGGCTCGGTTGGGCCCAACAATGGATCGCCGCCGGGGCATTCGGCGCACTCATTTTCGCTCCTGCCTGGTTCTGGCTTCCCGCGCCACCGCGCATCGCTACCGGATCGCCTGCACTTGATCCTGATCAACCGCCTGCGCGCCGCTGGATCATCGGCTTCACCGCGGCCTATTTTTGTGCAGGCGTCGGCTATGTGGTCAGTGCCACCTTCATTGTCGCCATCGCGGCCAAGCTCCCGGCCTTGCACGGGTTTGGCAATCTGGCCTGGGTGGTGGTCGGTTTGGCGGCCATGCCATCCTGTCCGCTCTGGGACCGGCTCGCCCGCCGCACCGGCGACATCCAGGCCCTGCTCTGCGCGTTCGCCGTGCTGATCCTGGCGATAATGCTCTCCGCTCTGACCACCAGCCTGTGGCCAATTCTGCTCAGCGCCGCGCTCTATGGCGGCTCGTTCAACGGTATCACCAGCATGACGCTCACTATCATCGGCCGCCTCTATCCCAGTAATCCAGCGAAAGCGATGGCGCGGATGACCATCAGCTTCGGCGCGGCACAAATTATTGCGCCTGCAGTGAGTGGCATGCTCGCTGCTCAAACCGGTAATTACCGTGCAGCCTTATTGCTAGCCGCCATCACCATGGTCATCGGCATGATCGTGCTGCTGCCCCTACGCCGCACCGCTGGCGCAGGTCCCGCCAGCGCCGCCGCGCCACCTACATCGCGTTGATCGGGATTTTCAAATAGGCCGTGCCATTCGCTTCGGCCTTGGGCATTGCGCCCGCGCGCATATTCACCTGGATCGAGGGCAAAATCAGGGTTGGCATTGCCAGCGTCTTGTCGCGCGCCTCGCGCATGGCCACGAACGCGTCTTCGCTAATGCCGTCATGGGCGTGGATATTCTTCGCCCGCTCCTCAGCCACCGTGGTTTCCCACGCATCATAATCCCGCCCGGCGGGGCGGTAATCATGGCATAAAAACAAGCGCGTCTCGGCAGGCAGCGCAAAAATCCGCTGGATCGACCGATAGAGCACCCGC
>JAJZEG010000108.1 GCA_021828605.1 Pseudomonadota bacterium
TTATCGATCCCGCCGGCAATCCCAAACCGCAAGGCGATCACGACACGCTGGTCGCCGCTGCCAACACCATGTTTGCCGCGATGGATGGTCGGATCGCCGATTTCTACCAAAGCATGAATGAAGGCGGCTATCTCGATTTACAAAACCGCCCGAGCAAGCGCGGCGGCGGCTTTTGCACCTCGTTCCCCTCGGTGGGCATGCCCTATATTTTCGCCAATTTTAACGGCACCCATCATGATATCAACGTATTCACCCATGAAATGGGCCATGCTTTCCAAAATTACCAAAGTCGCCATCAACCGGCCTTGGATTATCTCTGGCCCACCATGGAATCCGCCGAAATCCACTCAATGAGCCTGGAATTCCTGGCCTACCCGCATCTCGACCCGCTGCTCGGCACCCAAACCGCGCGCTACCGGCGCATGCATCTGATCGGCGCCCTCGAATTCCTGCCTTACGGCGTCTGCGTCGATCATTTCCAACACGAGGTCTATGCCAACCCGGACGCCACCCCGGCTGAGCGCAACGCGATGTGGCAGCGCCTGGAAAAACTCTACATGCCCTGGCGCGATTGGGGCGATCTGGCCTACCCGGCCAAAGGGGCGCGCTGGCAGGGTCAGGCGCATATCTATTCCTCGCCGTTTTATTATATCGATTATACGCTTGCCCAATGCTGCGCCCTGCAATTCTGGGTCGAATCGCAGAAGGATTACCGCGCCAGTTTCGATACCTACGTTAAACTCTGCGGCCTCGGCGGCTCCGCCCCGTTCGGCAATCTGGTCAAGGAAGCCAAACTCCAATCCCCGTTCCAACCCGGCGCCCTGCGCGCGGTGGTCGCCCAAGCCGAAGCCACCCTGGCTTTATAATAAAGAAGCAAAAATGATCCCCATCGCGCTCGATCCCCGCTTCGCGCGCGTCGCGGTCTGCGGCAATGGCGCACTCGCGCTGCGCCGCCTGACCGCCTTGCGCGCAGCGGGGGCGGTTGATGCGATCCTGTTCGCCGACGCGCCGATCCCTGATCTCCAAGCCCAAGCGGGTGATCATTGGCGACCCCGCCTACCCACCCCAACCGATCTTGCTGGCCTGCACGCACTCTGGATCGTCGATCTCGATCCCGCCCAAGCCGAACCCCTCGCCCAAGCCGCCCGCGTCCGCACTCTCCTGGTCAATATCGAAGACGTCCCGGAATTTTGCGATTTTCACTCGGTCGCCGAAATCCGCCGTGGCGATCTGCTGCTCACCATCTCCACCGGCGGCGCCGCCCCCGGCCTCGCCAGCCTGATCCGTCGCCGCTTGGAGGCCATGTTCGACCAAAGCTGGGCCGAACGCCTCACCGAACTCCGCGCTTTGCGCGCCTCCTGGCGCCGCGACGGCGTGACCATGAGCGACGCCATGCAGCGCATCGCCAATTTGGTCGCCGAACGCGGCTGGCTCGATGAGTAACGTCATCGCGCCAGGTCAGGCGAACATAGCAAGAACAATTCGTTAACAAATCCTTTACGTCCGTGTTGCCGTTCTGTTCTCTTTATGCGATGGTCACTATACCGAGTCGCGCTCGACACCGCGCCGCCTCTGCCCTAATAATCTCGCCTTAAAGTTGTGCCAAACCGATCCACAAAGGAATAGTCGATGGAAAAGAACAAGGCTCTCGATGCCGCCCTCGCGCAAATCGAGCGCGCCTTTGGCAAAGGATCGATCATGCGCCTGGGTGCCCGCCCCGGCGGCGAAGAAATCGACGTGGTGCCCTCCGGCTCGCTCGGCCTCGACCTCGCTTTAGGCATTGGCGGCTTCCCGCGCGGTCGCGTCATCGAAATTTACGGCCCGGAATCCTCAGGTAAAACCACCCTGGCTTTGCACGCCATCGCGGAAGCGCAAAAGCGCGGCGGCACCTGCGCCTTCATCGATGCCGAGCACGCGCTCGACCCGATCTATGCCCGCAAACTCGGCGTCGATGTCGATAATTTGCTGATCTCCCAGCCCGATACCGGCGAGCAGGGGTTAGAGATCGCCGATACTTTGGTCCGCTCCGGCGCCATCGACGTCCTGGTCATCGACAGCGTCGCCGCCCTGGTCCCGCGCGCGGAACTCGAAGGCGAAATGGGCGATAGCCATGTCGGCCTGCATGCCCGTCTGATGAGCCAGGCCCTGCGCAAACTCACCGGCTCGATTTCGCGCAGCAAAACCATGATGATTTTCCTCAACCAAATCCGTCTGAAAATCGGCGTGATGTTCGGCAACCCGGAAACCACCACCGGCGGCAACGCGCTGAAATTCTACGCCTCGGTGCGCATGGAAATCCGCCGCATCGGCGCCATCAAAGACCGCGAAGAAGTCACCGGCAATCAAACCCGGGTCAAAGTGGTCAAAAACAAACTCGCCCCGCCGTTCCGCCAGGTCGAGTTCGACATCATGTATGGCGAAGGCATTTCCAAAGTCGGCGAATTGATCGATCTCGGGGTCAAAGCCGGTATTGTCGAAAAATCCGGCGCCTGGTTCAGCTATGACAGTATTCGCGTCGGCCAGGGTCGCGAAAACGCCAAGCAATTCCTGCGTGATCACCCCGACATGGCCGCCACCATCGAAGCGCGCATCCGCGAGCAGGCCGCCACCGTCGAGCGCGCAATGATGGTCGCCCCCACCGAAACCGAAGCCGCCGAAGCCGCCGAATAACGCTCCCGGGATGACAGGTCTGGATTGCTGCGGTATGGCTGAGCCCAACCGCAGCATCCAGGGATCTCACGCCGCCCCATGACCACCAGCAACGATATCCGCGCCACCTTCCTCGATTATTTCGCCGCCAACGGCCACCAAGTGGTGCCGAGCGCGCCCTTGGTGCCGCGCAACGACCCGTCACTCTTATTCGTCAATTCGGGCATGGTGCCGTTCAAAAACATTTTCACCGGCCAGGAACAGCGCCCCTATTCGCGCGCCACCTCGGCACAAAAATGCGTCCGCGCCGGCGGTAAACATAACGATCTGGACAATGTCGGCTACACCGCGCGCCATCACACTTTCTTTGAAATGCTCGGCAATTTCTCCTTCGGCGATTACTTCAAAGACCAGGCGATCCACCATGCCTGGACCCTGCTGACCCGCGAATTCGGCCTCGCCAAAGACCGCCTGCTGGTCACCATATTCCATGATGATGACGAAGCCGCCAGCCTCTGGCGCAAAATCGCTAACCTGCCCGATGAACGCATCATTCGGATCAAAACCGACGATAATTTCTGGCGCATGGGCGAAACCGGACCCTGCGGCCCTTGCTCGGAAATCTTCTATGATCATGGCCCCGCCATCCCCGGCGGCCCGCCCGGCAGCCCCGATGAGGATGGCGACCGGTTCGTCGAAATCTGGAACCTCGTCTTCATGCAATATGTCGAAGACGCCGCCAAAACCCTCAGCCCCTTGCCGCGCCCCTCGATCGATACCGGCATGGGCCTTGAGCGTTTCGCCGCCATTCTGCAAGGCAAGCACGATAATTACGACACCGATACCCTGCGCGCTCTGATCATCGCCTCCGCCGACGCCTCTAACACCGGCCCCGATGGCGCGCATAAAATCAGCCACCGCGTCATCGCCGATCATCTGCGCAGCACCGCTTTTCTAATCGCTGATGGGGTCTTGCCCTCTAACGAAGGTCGCGGCTATGTGCTGCGCCGGATCATGCGCCGGGCGATGCGCCACGCGCACCGGCTCGGCATGCGCGACCCGTTCATCTATCGTCTGGTGCCAACCCTGACAAGGCAAATGGGCGTGGCCTATCCCGAATTGCCGCGCGCCGAAGCCCTGATTATCGAAACCCTCAAACTCGAAGAACAAAAATTCGCGGTGATGTTAGAACGCGGCCTTTCGCTGCTCGATGATGAACTTGCGGGCTTGGGCGCCAACACCCCGCTCGCGGGCGCCGTTGCCTTCAAACTCTATGACACGTTCGGCTTCCCGCTCGACCTCACCGAGGATGCGCTGCGCGAACAAGGCCGCGCTCTCGACCGCGCCGGCTTCGATGCCGCAATGGCCGAGCAAAAAACCCGCGCCCGCGCCGCCTGGTCGGGCAGTGGCGACGCTGCCACCGAACAAATCTGGTATGAACTGCGCGATCAAATCGGCACTTCCGAGTTTCTTGGCTATCACGCGGAAGTCAGCGACGCGACCATTCTCGCTCTGGTGGTCGATGGCGCCTCGGTACCGACCGCAACCGCTGGCCAGGATGTCGCAATCATTCTCAACCAAACCCCGTTTTACGCCGAAAGCGGCGGCCAGGTCGGCGATACCGGCATCCTCACCGCGGCGAACACCCACGTCGCCATCCGTGACACCCAGAAAAAAATCGGCGATCTGATTATCCATCTCGGCCATCTCGATGCGGGTTCCCTAACAGTCGGTCAGTCGATCCACGCCGCCATCGATCATGCCCGCCGGACCGATATTCGCGCCCATCACTCGGCCACCCATTTGCTGCACGAAGCGTTGCGCCGCGCCCTTGGCCCGCACGTCACCCAAAAGGGCAGCCTGAATGCGCCGGACCGTTTGCGGTTCGATGTTTCCCAGCCCCGCCCTGTCACCTTCGCCGAACTGCGCGACGTTGAACGCGCAGTGAATGCCCGGATTCGTGAAAACGCCGTGGTCGAAACCCGGCTGATGACGCCCGATCAAGCGGTCAAACGCGGTGCGATGGCGTTATTCGGCGAAAAATACGGCGATGAAGTGCGCGTCGTCTCGATGGGGGAGGGGGATGCGCAAAAACCCGCTTACTCCATCGAACTTTGCGGGGGCACCCATGTCGCGCGCACCGGCGATATTGGCGCCTTTCGCATTATCGCCGAAGCGGGCGTCGCCGCCGGGATTCGCCGGATCGAAGCCGTCGCCGGTGCTGCCGCCTTGAGTGCGATGGAAACCCTGTCAGACACGCTGCACGAAGCCGCCAGCCTGCTCAAATCCAACCCAACCGACCTGCCCGCGCGCATCACCAGCCTGCTCGATGAGCGCAAGCGCCTGGAGCGCCAACTCAGCGACCTGCAACGCAAACTCGCCACCGGCGCCGCCGATGCCGCCATCGAGCAAATCGGCGCGATCAAATTCGCCGCCCGCGATGTGGGTGACGTCGCCCCGCGCGATCTGAAATCCATCGCCGAATCCATCGTCAAATCAATCGGCTCCGGCATTGCCGTGCTCGCCTCCACCGCCGAGGCCAAACTCAGCCTCGCCGTCGCGATCTCGCCTGACCTCGTCGGCCCATTCAACGCCGTCACCCTGGTCCGCCTCGGCGCCGAAGCCGCAGGCGGCAAAGGCGGCGGCGGCCGCCCCGAAATGGCCCAGGCTGGCGGCCCCGACGCCACCAAAGCCGAAACCGCCTTCGCCGCCATCCGCGCCGCCCTCAACCCACCCTCCCTTGCCGTCCCCCAGACCACAGGCTAAGGAACCCCCACCCCGGAGGGATGGCCGAGCGGCTTAAGGCGCACGCTTGGAAAGCGTGTGTACGTGAAAGCGTACCGTGGGTTCGAATCCCACTCCCTCCGCCATTTCCGCCCAACGGCGCATCCGCCTCACACCACCTCAATCCGTGCAAAATGCCCCGCCGCCGCCGCCAAACGTTTATCGCGCGTCAATAAGGGTTGATCGAGCGCCTCAGCCAACGCGACATAGGCCGCATCATAGGCGGTCAAATTATTGCGCAAGGCCCATATTCGCGGCAGCAGCAAATCATGCGGATAACGCTGGATCGACAAGCAAGCCAAATCGCTGAGGGCCAAGCGCCCACGCTCGCTATCAATATCCCCATTCGCCGCATAGCGCCGGATCACCTGAGCGACTTCAATATCGAGCAAATGCGGCGCGTGCAGCGTCTCGCCCGGCGCGAACAGCCTGTCTTCCACTTCCTTGGCAGACGGCGTCCGAAGCAGCAGCTCAAGCAACGCCGACGCATCGACAACGAGCACGCGCTTACCCGCGCTCCCGCTCGGCGCGAACCGCTTCAGCCGGCGCAATCGTCGGGGCCGTTTCAGCGCGGCTCTGCAAACGCCTGCGCAAATCGTCCAGCGTCGGTCGTTCCGCCACGTGACGGATCTCGCTGAGGAGATAGTCGGACAACGACATGCCCGCCAAAGCCGCACGCGACTTGAGCTGCCGATGCAACTCATCCGGTACATTGCGAATTTGAACCATCATTCCCATGCTCGCCACATACCAACATGTGCCCCACATGTAAATAACCAATCACCGCTATTGCGTCGATTTAACCGCCGCCCCAACCATCCCGATACCGGCCTGGTCCTTATACTCCGCGCACCCACTGCGCCGTCCAACCAAACTGATTGCGCAAGCATAAGGAAATGAGCATGCAAGTAAAGACGCTGGCCGATGCGTTCTATGAAACGCTGAAGGATCTGTATTTTGCCGAAAAACAATCGGTGCGCGCCCTGAAAAAATCAACCAAGCGCGCGAAACATCCAGCCTTGATCGAAGCCTTTCAAAAACACGCCGACGAAAGTGCGATCCATGTCGAGCGTCTCACCCATGTCTTCGAGTCCATCTCCAAACAACCCCGCGCCAAAACCTGTGAAGCGATGCAGGGCCTGACTGCGGAAATGGATGAGGATGTCGAAGATTTCGGCGGCACCGATGCGGGCGATGATGTTTTGATCGGTTGCGCCCAGGCCATGGAACATTATGAAATCGCCCGGTACGGCCTGCTCCATAGCTGGGCCGGAAAACTGGGCTATACCGAGGCCCAGACCCTGCTTGCCGAAACCTTGGCCGAGGAAAAACACACCGACCACCTCCTCACCAAAATCGCGAGCCAACTGCCCCATGAACGCCAAATGTCGGGCACCGGACCCTCAGCCAAAGAGCCCCGCTCCAAAACCCCCGCTTCAAATAATTAGGCACCCAAAAAACGCTCTAAATCCACCGAGGAACCCATCATGTATCACCACGTCAAAAAACTCATGTACACCGTGCGGGTCGGCTCACCCGATCCGCGTTTTGGCACCATGCTGCTCGAACAATTCGGCGGCGCCAACGGCGAGCTGGCCGCAGCCATGCAATACTCAATCCAAGGTCTCAACACCGCCGATCCGCAACTCAAAGATCTGCTGATGGATATCGGCACCGAAGAACTCAGCCATCTCGAAGTCATCGGCACCCTCGCGCGCATGCATCTCAAACCGACCAAAGCCTCGCGTGACGCCTCCGAAGCCGATCCGTTAGTCGCAATCGTCGGCGGCGGCGGCGTCAATCTTTACAATTCGCAAGGCAGCGCCTGGACCGCAGACTATCTGAAAATCAGCGGCGAGCCGGAAGTCGATTTGCGCAGCAACATCGCCGCCGAAGCCCGCGCCAAAATCACCTATGAGCGACTGATCGATTTTTGCGATGATCCCGACAGCAAGGACGCGCTGCAATTTCTCATGACCCGCGAAATCACCCATATGAAAGCCTTCATGCTGGCCCTCGATAGTTTGGGAAAACATCCTCTCGAAATTGGCAAAATTCCGCCCACCGTCGGGCTGGTCAATCAATGGTTCAACGACAGTACCGGCGAAGGCCCGGATGGCGCCACCGACATGACCCCGGCCTGGGCCAAACAACACGGCTTCGAGCTGGTCGAAAATCCAGCCTTTGAGGGTATCCCCAATCTGACCTGAATTCTCAACTCTCCTGTCCCGGCCAAGCCTGATCGATGCCAGTCGATCAGGTTTTTTATGCGCCACCCCCAATCGCACACCCCCAATCGCACACCCCCAATCGCACACCCCCAATCGCACACCCCCAATCGCACACCCCCAATCGCACACCCACGACGCCGCCAAAAAAAGAGCCATCCCAAAATGCCGGGATGGCTCGACAGGTTCACCAAGAAGGGCAACAATGCCCTTCTGCATTAATCAAGAATTATCCAATCTTCTTTGCAGCTTTATTCCGCCGTTTGCGAGCAAGCAGCCCCATGCCAAACAGCCCGGTGCCAAGCAACAACAGCGAGCCTGGCTCCGGCACATCGGTCGTCGCCGAGAACGACACGTTCATATTCCGCCCACCCTGGCTGGTCAGGGTGAAAAAGCCCGGCGAGTCCGCATAGCCGGTCAAGGTCGCGTAGCCCTTGCCATACAGGCTAAAATTGTTGCTGCTCTCACTATAGCTGAACGACTGCAAATAAAAGCTCGTCGTTTCGCCATTCATCGTCGCACTATACACAGTCTCCGGCGTATAGCCCGTCAACAAAATATTGTTCATCGTCATACACGCACTGCAACCGCTGCTGAATGACGGTGCAAAACTGCCATAAGCAGTATTGACAACAATATTCGCATTCTCATTGAAGCTAATGCCGGTGTTCGAGTATGTCGCACCACCATTCATGCTAATCTGCCCATTGAAAGAGGGCAGGGACGGTGTGGGTGACGACTGTATCGCATTGGCCAGCGCGCTCGCAGGCAACACCACCATAGCAACCGCCAAGGCGGCGGGAATCAGGGCTTTTCTCATGGCTAATCTCCAATCTGGGTCCGGGTACAAACCTCTCTATGCAACAACCGGGCCAAACTATTTTTCATTAGTTTTCAATATCTTGCACGCCATAAACCAGAGGCCTGTAAAGGATCCCGACATTCCCGCGCCGTGCCGCCAGCCAAATCCAACGAGACCACCTCGCCCGCCCTGCGTCGTGGGCCCTATCGTCATTCAGGGCGCTTAGAGACCGATTGCGCCAGTCATCCGTTTCATCGAAGACGTCGATTAACTCGGTATCGATGCGCATCTTCATATCAAAAACGCTCCCTTGCACCTTTGATTCGTCTTATGTATTTATGTTAACATGGCTGATGGCAGCACAATAGAATGGACCGACGCAACGTGGAATCCGGTAACCGGATGCACCAAGATATCTGCCGGCTGTGACAATTGTTACGCAAGTCGATTTAGCGAGCGTTTTCGTGGTGTTTCCGGCCATCCGTTTGAAACCGGATTTGACATCACCCTGCGTCCCGCTCGGCTTGAGCAGCCTCTGCTTTGGAAGCGGCCTCGAATGGTGTTCGTCAACTCAATGTCAGATTTGTTCCACAAGGATGTGCCGGAGGAGTTTGTGCATCGGGTCTGGGACACGATGGAGCGCGCCGATTGGCACACCTTCCAAATCCTGACCAAACGCTCCAGCCTGATGCGCGATTTTCTAAAGCGCCGTTATTCAAACCGGCCGGTGCCATCCCATATTTGGTTCGGAGTATCAATCGAAGACAGGTCCAAAATATCTCGGCTGCGCCATTTGCAAGCAGCCCCTTCGGGCATCCGTTTCCTGTCCGTCGAGCCATTGATCGCCCCCGTTGGTCAGCTCGATCTCGACGGCATCTCATGGGTCATTGTTGGCGGTGAAAGTGGCCCACGATTTCGTCCCGTGAGCATGGAATGGGTGCGTGACGTCCGTGATCAATGCATGAGACAAAAAGTTGCATTTTTCTTCAAACAATGGGGCGGCATTCGCCCTAAAGCCAATGGCAGGACGCTCGACGGCAGGGAATGGAGTCAGTTTCCAAAGCGAATACAAGTCAGGTCTGCTTAGCCCAGCCATGAAAGGCGACAAAGGGAGCGCAATCGGTCTGGATCCGTCTCTTTATGTCGGGCGCGGCCAAACATACGCAAAACATATCCTTCTTAAACAATATCTCGAAGCACTCGCCTATAAAGTTCTGCAATCCCCCTCGGCGCCTCAGGAGTTCCTTTACATCGATGGATTTTCCGGCCCGTGGCAGAGCCAGGGTGAGCAATTTGAGGATACCTCATTCAGCATTTCGCTATCGGTGCTGACCCGGGTGCAAGAACATCTCGCTGCGAATGGCCGAATCCCTCGCATCAAAGCCGTGTTTGTTGAAGAAAATTCCGAGGCCTTTGCGCTGCTGCGACAAGCAGTCAGTCGGTTTCCACAGATTGAGATCTTAACCATTCAAGGTCGTTTCGAGGACCAAATAGCCGAGATTACGTCATGGCTCACCCCATCGACTTTTATGTTCGCCTTTCTCGATCCGTGCGGCTGGACTGGTATCGCTCTTAACCGCATCAAACCCCTAATCGCACATCGGTGGAGCGAAGTTCTGGTCAACCTCATGACCAACAGCCTCGTGCGACATGTGAAATACGAACCGGTCAAAGCAAGGACAGCGGCGTTTTTCGGCGGCGGAGAATGGGAGAGCGAACTGCACGAAGCGGAGACGCGGCTTGGCAGTCTCGAAATGGCCATTGTCGAGGTCTATCTTCGGCGTCTACGCAATGCTGCAAATTTCAAATGTGTAGCAACAACTCGAATTCGAGTCCCCGGCGCCGGTCGAACTTATTTTCATCTCGCTTACGGCACACGGCATCCCGCCGGCATGGATGTATTCAGAAGCAGTGAACAGAGTTGCGTCGGTGTTCAGGAAGGCGTGGCGAGTGAAACCTATCATGAACGCCGGGAGCGCTCGGCTGGCACGCCCGATTTATTCCGCGATGCGGAGAATGACGGAAGCATCGCCGCGTTTCAGACATGGCAAACCGAAGCAAGAGCCAAGGCACAGACAGAATTCGATGACTGGCTTCATAACGGTAAGGCAGAGATTGCTTCTCACTGGCGCGCACTGCTCATGCAGCATCCCTACGTGGATCGTGCGCTCGTAAACGGTTGGATGCGGGCAGCGGAGAAGGCGGGGTTGCTGCGTTCAGAACGGCGCGGATCAGACCATCTCTGGATCCCTCTGCATGGCAAAACCGTTTAGTGTCCCTGATCTGCAATCCGTTGGATTGCAGATAGGAAAGGACAGGTGGGAAGCGGTGCCCGAAACCTCAAGCGCCTGCGCCAGATAATCAACATTCAGAGGAAAACCCGCGCATCCCCCAACTCGCTTCTCCACATGCGCCGATGATCATTGATGCTGATCTGATCGTCGCCGAACGAACAGGGAGTACAACCAGCTTCAGCACGATTTTCGAAAAATCATCAAAACCGAAACTCCAACCAACCCCTGCCTATCACCGACGTCTCACGATTCCGCCTGCTTTTTCAAATCAACCAACCATCGTTGATCGGTCGCGCGCAAATCCGTTGACGAATAGAATAAACCAATTGGCCAGCCGCTCATTGATTCGCGCGTTTGAACCAGTGTTTGCCCACCAGCAAGTGGCGTTAATGTCCAGACATGAATGGCATGAAATATCAACAACCGGCCCGTCCACGCCATTTTCTCTGGCGGTTCAAACAACGCCAATCGCGAATGAATTTCACCCGCACCCGTGGACCATTCAAACCGCACGCCCAAACCTGGTTTCTGCTTAATGATCACCCCGCTAGAGCGCGATATGTTTAGATTGACGCAGCCGCGCCAATCTGACGCGCTCTAGCTTTGTTTGCGAGGCTGATTCACGCTTGGAATTGCCGCGCATTATGCGCGTCAATTCCAAACGATCAGGCTTGTCTTATGAATATTCCGCCGATTGAGCGATAATGGTTCACCGTCAGCGGGGGACCACCCGCTGACGGTGAAGGGGTCGGATCGG
>JAJZEG010000261.1 GCA_021828605.1 Pseudomonadota bacterium
TCGATATCGAGCCGGTCAGGCTTGCGCAGCGACTGCCAGTTGCGCTGCAAAACCAGATGCGTGTCTCTCACTATCAAATCCTCCGCTCGGGCGCTGTGAGGCAAAACCCCAGCCATTCAAACATGCGTAAGCGCCACCGGACCCGAGCCTGCGCCCGGACCTGTGGCCGAAGCCGAACTCAGACGCGGCGACGCTTGCGGGCACGGCACCCATTATGCGGGATCGGCGTCAGGTCACGAATTGCAGAAATCGAGAAACCAACCGACTGTAACGCCCGCAGCGCACTTTCCCGACCGGCACCCGGACCGCTGACCTCGATTTCGAGGGCTTCCATACCGTGCTCGCGCGCCTTGCGGCCCGCATCTTCGGCTGCGACCTGCGCCGCATAGGGTGTTGATTTCCGGCTACCTTTGAAGCCTTGGCTTCCCGCCGACGACCAGGAAATGGCATTACCCTGTGCGTCGGTGATGGTGACCATGGTATTATTGAAGCTGGCGAGCACATGCGCGACGCCAGAACTGATATTTTTACGCTCTTTACGGCGGGGGCGAGCAGCGGCTGGCTTGGCCATGAGATATCCTGTGTCTGTTAAAAAAGGGACGGCCCATTGAGCCGGCCCCAAAACCCAGCCGGAACGGTTCCGGCCTTCGAAACCGCAGACCCGTTAGCGGGTCACTTTCTTTTTGCCCGCGATGGCCACGGCTTTGCCCTTGCGGGTGCGCGCATTAGTATGGGTGCGCTGGCCACGAACCGGCAGACCCTTACGATGACGCAAACCGCGATAGCAGCCGAGATCAACAAGGCGCTTCACATTCATCGCGACTTCACGTCGCAAATCACCCTCAACCCGATAATCACGATCGATCAATTCGCGGATCTTCATGATTTCGTCATCGGAAAGCTGGTTGACCCGACGGTCATCCGGAATGCTTAACGCTGTGCAGATGTCCCGCGCTTTGCTGGGACCAACGCCATAAATGTAACGCAAGCTGATGAGCACGCGCTTATTCGAAGGGATATTTACGCCGGCAATACGCGCCACGCTTGCAACTCCTAGTTCTCGGGCGGCCGCGCCGCGACGGAATCGGTTATCGAATTAAACGAACACCCAACCGCCCTGAAAACACCCGTTAACCGCAAAACCCGGCAAACGACGCGTCACAAGACTGATGGAAAGCGAACCATCCCTTGATGGGATGTTGAGGAGTGTCATTATCGCTCGGGGCTGACAGAGTCAATCGAACGACTTCAATTTTTCGTGATGACCTATGCGGGTGCCGCAACACCGACCTGCCGCAGAACATTTTCAATCGCCTGGGTTACCGTATCCATCGCCGCCATGCCATCGAGCCGGTGTACCAGCCCGCGTGCGGTGTAAAACGGCAAAATCGGCGCGGTTTGTTGGCGATAAGCCCCGAGGCGGCGACGCACCACCTCAGGCGTATCATCAGGCCGCTGGGTGAAATTATGGCTGCCGCATTTATCACACACACCCTCGACCGCAGGCGGGTGAAAACTCCGGTGATATCCCGCACCACATTGAGCGCAAGCAAACCGGCCCGAGATCCGCGCGACGAGGGCTTCCTCATCAACTTCCAGCACAATCACCGCATCCAAATGACGACCCGACGCGGTGAGCAAATCATTCAGCGCCTCGGCTTGCGGCACGGTGCGGGGAAACCCATCGAGAATCATGCCATGGGCGCAATCGGCCATCGCCAAACGCGATCCAAGCATGCGGATCAGAATATCATCCGATACCAGTTGGCCGGCATCCATAACCGCTTTGGCCTCAAGGCCAATCGGGGTTCCCGCGGTCACCTCGGCGCGTAACATATCACCGGTAGCGATATGTTTGGCGTGATAGCGTTCTTCCAGAATAGCCGCCTGGGTGCCTTTGCCTGCCCCGGGCGGCCCTACCAAAAGGATATTCATCGACCGCGTGTCCTCCCTCTGCCTTTGCGAATCAGCCCCTCATATTGGTGCGCCAGCAAATGAGACTGGACCTGCGCAACCGTATCCATGGTCACCGACACAATAATCAGCAACGACGTTCCGCCAAAATAGAACGGAATATCATATTCGCCGATCAGGAATTCCGGGATCAAACAGACGATACAGAGATAAATCGCGCCGATCGTAGTCAGGCGGGTGAGCACCGTGTCGAAATATTTGGCGGTATTCATCCCCGGACGAATTCCGGGCACGAAGCCGCCATATTTTTTTAGATTCTCCGCCGTCTCCTCCGGGTTGAACACCACAGCCGTGTAAAAATAGGAGAAAAAGATAATCAGCGCGGCATAGAGAGTCATATAGCCCGGCTGGCCATGCGAAAGCTGGCGCGCCAGAAACTGCAACCAACCCGGCCCGGTGCCTTTCGAGAAGCCGATGATCGTGGCGGGGATCAACAGCAGCGAGCTGGCAAAAATCGGCGGGATCACCCCCGACGTATTGACCTTCATCGGCAGATGCGAGGAATCACCGCCGAACATCCGGCTGCCGACCTGACGTTTCGGATATTGCACCAACACCCGGCGCTGCGCGCGCTCCATGAATACCACGAACGCGATGACCAGGAGCGAGATCACGAAAAACCCGATAACGAAGGCGGTGGACAGCGCGCCG
>JAJZEG010000230.1 GCA_021828605.1 Pseudomonadota bacterium
CGCCACCATGCCTATGGATTACCCCCAGCGTATCATCGACCTTGGAAAACCACCTGGTTTTGCCCAGCTTGTTCCAGGTGAGCCACGGCAACACGCCCGCCACGATACCCAGAATGATCGCACCATCACCACTCACATACCCCGCCGCCGGGGTAATCGCGACCAGCCCGGCAATCATGCCATTCACCGCGCCGAGCACCGAAGGCTTGCCAAAGCTGAACACATCCAGCCCCAGCCAGACCAGCAAGGCCGTCGCGGTCGCCAGATGGGTATTCAGCACCGCCGCACCCGCATCGGCATTGGCGAAATACGGATCGCCGCCATTAAAGCCCGACCAGCCGAGCCAGAGCAGCCCCGCCCCGACCAAAGTGATCAGCAGCGAGTTGGGCGGGAATATTTCACGGTCACGCTTGAGCCGAGGACCAATCACCGCCGCTGCGGTAAAGCCGGATGCCGCCGCCGCCAAATGAATGACGTAGCCGCCCGAATAATCGACCACGCCCAGCGAGCCGAGCCAGCCGCCGCCCCACAATGAATAGGCGCCGATGGAATAAACGAACGTGGTCCAAAGCGGGACAAAAATCATCCAGGCCTTGAAGTTCATTCGTCCGAGCACGGATCCGGCCAGAATAATCGGCGTGATCGCGGCGAACACAAATTGGAAATACACCAAGGTCGCCATACCATAGGCCAAAGGCGGCATCCCCGCCGCCGCCGAAGGAATGACCGCCTGTTTTTCCTCGTTCCAGGCCGAGGTAATCTGCCCCGGATGGCCGATAAACGCGCCCAATTTCCCGACATCCAGCCAAGGCTTGCCGAACGACATATTATAGGCCCACAGCATCCAGACAATCAGCACCGCCGCAAAGGCATAAAACGCCATGAAGGCCGAATTGATCGCCCATTTTTTCTTGACGATGCCGCCATAAAGCACAACCAGCCCTGGCACGCTCATCAACCCGACCAAAGTGGCCGAGGTTAATTGCCATGCGTTATCACCCGTATTGAGCCAACTCGGTGAAGGTACAAGCGACATTCGGTTTCTCCGTCTTTCCCAGCCGACGATGTTGCGGGCCCAGACGGGCCCGAGGCAGCAAACTGCACCACCAGCCTAGAAGCAGAGATCGTGCCAACCGTGATCGGTGGCATAAAAATCATGCGTTATTCGCATTCAGCCTGAATTGATGAGAGCCTGATCGTTTGGAATTGACGCGCATAATGCGCGGCAATGACAAGCGTTGCTCAGCCTCGCAAACAAAGCTAGAGCGCGTCAGATTGGCGCGACTGCGTCAATCTGAACATATCGCGCTCTAGACTCAAAACATGCGATTGCGCGAAATATTATCGAATTCTGAGCAAATTTTAGGCAATCACTTCGGCAACGCACTCCGCCACTGCTCGGCCTCCAGCGCATTGACCAAGGCCGACCCCGCGCCGCCAAACAGCCGCATCAGGCTCCATTTCCGCTTGGGCCCGAGATAATCGGCCTTCGCCTGATCGCCGAGCTGCGCGCGAATGATGCTGCGCACATCCCCCAACCCATCGATCAAACCCAGGCCCAGCGCCTTGCTGCCCAGCATATAGGAGCCATCAAAAATCGCCTCCTCATGCCCCTCAATCGCCGCACCCCGGCGCGCGCGCACCCAATCCTTGAATTCGCCATGAATCGCATCGAGCAGATCACGATTAAACGCGATATCCTCGTCCCGCTCCGGGCTGAACGGATCATTGCGCAATTTATTGGCACCCGCCGTCACCGCGCGGCGCTCCAGCCCGACCCGGCGCAGCAATTCCACCGCACCAAACCCGCCGCCAATCACCCCAATCGAGCCGACAATACTCATCCGATTGGCGAAAATCCGGTCCGCCGCACAGGCAATCCAATAACCGCCCGACGCCCCCACATCGCCAATCACCGCCATCACCTGCACCCCGCTCGCCTCGGCTTTGCTGCGAATATACGCCCCGATCAAATCCGACTGCACCGGCGAGCCGCCCGGGCTCTCAATCGCGAGCAGCAACAATTTTTCGCCCCGCTCGGCCCGCGCAAACCCCTGATCCAGCACCGGCGCAAACCGATCCAAATTAACCGCCCCCTCCCGCGCCGCAATCACCCCACTCAGCCGCACCACCGGCACGCGCACCGCCGCCCAAGGCAGTTTGGCCGGCAACAGCTTGCGCACCGATTGAGGCAGTCTACCCCGCAAAGCCTGATACATTTTTCGCTCCCTGGTCGCCGTGACCCTGTTACCGATAGCTCACGATTCGATGGGCGCCCCCTCATCAAGGAGAATCGTCAGCGTGTGCTTGGCGCCGTTCACGCCGCGTCTTGGTAACTCAGCGCGGCTTTGACGTCAGCCCGGGCAAGCGTCGGGAATTCGGCCAGAATCTGTTCAACCGAATAGCCCGCCGCCGAAAATTCCTTGATCACCCGCACTGGAATCCGGGTCCCCGCAAGGACCGCCTGATTTTGCAACACGCCCCGGCGCCGAACAATTTTGCCAACCGAGTCCGCATCGCGCTGTCGCATCGCCCGCACCGCTTGATCCATTTCGCCGGTCACCACCAGCAGCGGAATTTGCAGAACGAATTGCCCGCTCGATAGTTCGGTGCGCTCCCTGGT